>NZ_CAJMXG010000003.1:0-38721 GCF_905219725.1 Oscillibacter sp. CU971 | reverse complement strand
ATTTTTGCCGGGCCGCTGTCCTGCTTGCGGAACTCCCGCGCCCAGACAACGAACTTGTCAGCCCACGCGGCCAGCTGCCGCAGTTTGTCCGCAACGCTTTTGGGCACGTTCGGAAAAATGAACTTGCCCAGCAGGAAGCCGCCGATCGAGATCAGCAGAAGCACCGCGTTAAAAATAATGTTTTCCATGATCTTTCCGTCCTTTCAAAAATCAGATTTTCTTACAGAAGTCCAGGGAGATCCAGCCCGCGCCGGACTTCAATTTTCCCCACGCGGAAGCGCCGGGGCCGCTGCGTACCTCCACAATGGTATAAACGCCCGGCTTTATGTACCCCTTGCGGGCCGTGTTCGTGCCCGGCCCCGTCCTGATATTCAGATCTGCCGCCGAAACGCGGACTTTGAACGGAACAGCCCACGCTTCCGGTGTCTGCGGTTTCGTGGCCGGGGTCTGCCCTGCATCAGCCGCGCCCAGCCGCTTGTTTACCTGGGCCGCAATGTCCCCCATTCGGCTATAGAGGTATTCTCCAGGGCACGCCTTGTTTGCATAGTCCCGGTGTACGGTCAGGTTGCACCCGTTCTTGTGGTTCACGCGGTCAGCCTTTTGGGTTGACCATACCAGTTTTCCGATCCCGTTCCGCCTGCAAATGTCCGCCACAAGGTCAATCAGGGCCGCATATGCCTGATCGGTCACGGCGTAAGGGTGTACGGTATCGCTGGCAACCTCGATCGTAACGGCGCGGTTGTCGTTCGCCGCGCTGGAACTGCACCAGCTGCGGTTTGCTTCCTCCACGCACAGCCCGATCTTTCCGTCCTTTGCCACAACGTAGTTGCAGGACGCTTGCCGCGCTGTGTTCTGGAATACCTCACAGCCCCTTTCCACGGTCACTTGCCCGACAAAGCAATGGATCGTGATCGTGTCGATCTTGTTCTTTCNCGNTTTATTGCAGTTTGGGGACAGCTTGGTATAGGCCACAAGGGCGCTGTTTGTGTATCCCACTTTGTTTCCCGCTCCCTTCTTTCCGTATTTGTCAAAGTATCCCTGCCCATAGGCGGCCCGGCGGGCCAGCGCTTCCGCACTTTGGTTCGCCGGGCGCTCAAATTTCAGCATGACGGCATCAGAAGCCGCCCGGACTGTCTGGGCCGTTTTCAGCGTGTTATACACCGCCGCAAAACTTTCCCGCAGTTCTTTGACCAAAAAGGCCAGCTGCGTTTCCAGATCGCCCACAGACTTCCCCGCCGCCCGCGCATAGGCCAGAAGGGCCGCTTTGCGCGTGCTGTACGTCCACTGGGCCAGCCCATACCCGGCCTTGTCCCCCGCAAAATTTGTATAAGCGCCGCTGTCCACCGCCGCCGTGTATTCGGCATCGGTATAGCCCAGCTTCTTTTCATAGGTATTTTGCAGGTTCTGCGGATTCAGCCCGCTTTCCGCGTACAGATTGCCCATAAGCCCGGCAACGCCGCAAGCGTTGAAGCCTGCGGCGGTCAGGTAGTTCCAGATCCTTTCTTNATTGGTGTTCCCGGTCAGCATTGGTTGTTCTCCCTTTCTTCACGGGCCGCCCGTTCCGCTTCCCGTGCATCCTGCCGCGCCCAGCGCCGATCCTGGCGGCGTTCCTTTGTGGTCTTGATCCAGCCCATTACCCCACCTTCCAGGCCGCACGCGCCGAAAACGCATTGTACCAGCGTGTCCGGTATGCTGTCCTTTTTGATGAAGATAACCACCAGTGCCACGATGAAGCACAGCAGGAATACGCCCAGCACGATCAGGATTTTATCCATAGCGCCCATGCGCTTCCCCACCGTGGCGGGCGGCTTGTCCTTCTTCTGCTGCTTCCTGCCGCCCGCCTGGGCCGCTTTCAGTTTTAGCGCCATACAAACCAGCAGGCACGCCATAACGCCGCCGAAAAAGCACAGCGCCGCCGTCATAGGGGCCGTAAGTTCCATTGCCGCCGCCCCCCCTACGAAATGCCGATCCGGGACATGATGAAGACAACCACGCCGCCCAGCACGGCGGAAAGAACATATTTTACAGCCGTGCGCCACATATCGCCGTCTTTGTCTTCCAGCTTCTTCACGCGCTCCCCGATCGCGGCCTGTTCCTTTATGGTGTTGTCCACGCTGGTTTTCAGCGCCTGGATCGTGCCTGTCAGGGTTGTAAGCTGCTGTACAACAATCTGGTTCACTGTGTTTTCCAGCTGTTCAAGCCGCCTGTTCTGCCGCGTATTTTCATCTTCCAGCCGCTTGTTTTCTGCGGTCATGCGCCGGGCAAATTCTTCATGCTCTGCCCGTGTCAAGTTCCCTTCCATTCGGTTTTTGCCCTCCTTCCGGCGGTTCCGCCCGCAAGGGAAGCCGCTGCGGGCGGCTCCCGTTACTTTCCTTTGATGAAGTCATAATAAATGCTTTTCAGAGAATAAAGCGCAGGCAACGGCGTTTTCACGTCCGGTTCCCCCGGCGGCATCAGGGACATTTCATAAAACCAGATGCACCAGCGGGCCGTATCTTCCGCCCAGATCGCAAACGGCATCAGCAGGAACCACAGCAGGCCGAACGCTGGACAAATCTGCCCCAGCACATTCCCTGGAAGCCCGCTATAGTCCCACACGTCCAGGCCCAGCCACAGGTTAAGGATGCACCCGGAAGCAAATTCCACGGCCAGCACAACCGCCGCCCCGGCTGCCGCCTGTAGGGCAACCGGAGCGTTGTAAAACCTGGGGGCCTGGTTCAACGCGCCCACAAGCACGCCGCACAGGCCCCCTACGATAAACATAGACGGATGACTATAGCCGCGCCACAGCGTTTCCAGGGCCACGTATGCGGCCCCCAGAAGCGCCCACAGGGTAATTACACGCTTCATACCGCGCCGCCCCCTTCCTGCATGATCTGGGCCATACTGGCGGCCAGATCAGCGGGCAGTTCCGCGCCGTACTCAATGGCGGCCAGTTCATCCAGCCCCGCCCGCNCAATCCATGCGTTGACGTGGTTGCAGTATGTGCGGTGGTAGAAAACGTGTGCCGTGGCCGCCTGGGCCAGCGCCGAAAATTCCGCCGCCGTGTACATTCTGCAAAGTTCCCCGTCCGCATGGTAGGGGACAGCCGCCGCCCCTGCCGCAACGGCGGCGTTCTGGGCCATCAGCTCCGTTTGATCGTGTTCGGTCAGGCTGTAGCGTGCGCCGCCCACTTCAACCCCGGCGTAAATGGCGGCGGAACAGGCCGCGCCGATCTGCTGCTTCACTACGGCCCGCACCTGTTCCACGTTGTTCCAGTCTTTAGGCGGCGTGAGCCCCTGCTGTTTCAGCCGCAGTTCCCGCACGCTGTCTTTTCTGTGCTGCAAACTCATTATTGAAAACCTCCCTGGGCAGAAGAAATATAGCCGCCCTCACCGCTGGCCCCGCGCTCCACTTCGATCNTGAAGTTGAACGCAANGCCATTTGTTGCCGTGGCGTTCTGGAAAACGTGGTTTGCGCCCGCCCGGACTTCCGCCGTACAGTCTTCCCACACGGGGGCCGCGTCCTTTGCGTTGTTCGTTACCTTCACGCTGTATTCTGCATCGGCGGGGATCTGCCCGATCACGGACATAACGCAAATTTCAATTTTCGCGTCTGCGTCCAGCGGTTCCGCCAGCGTGATAGAAGCGGCGTGGATCTCTTTTGTGAAAACCAGCGTGTGAACCGTGCTGCCCNNGCCGTCACTGGNCGTNANGGTCATGGTATGCCGTCCGTTCAGCACGCACATAAAATATTCCCCGGTTACGGCAAAGCTGTTGTTTGCGCCCGGCTCCGGCGTGTATGTGCGCTTCGTCACGCCGTCAATAGCTTCCGTTACGGTCATGCTGTCCCCGTCCGGGTCTTCCACGCTGTAGGACACGGAAAAGCCGCCGTTTTTCGTCCNCAGGTCAGCGCCGCTCCCCTGGGAACAGGTGATCACGGGCGCAATATTATTGTTCACGGGGCGGCTTTGGGACGTGGCATAGCCGCCGTATGCGTTGTGGCTGTCATAGGCCCGCACCCGGTAGCACACGCTGGCCCAGCCCCGCGTTNCCGTGTCCGTGTAACTCAAATTGCTGCCCCGGTATACTTCCGTCCAGGTGTCCCCGCCGTCCACCTGGCGTTCCAGGCTGTACCCGGCAAGATCCCCGTCAACGTCCGTGGCCGCGCCCCATGTGATTGTCAGCGGCTTTCCGCCTAAAACCTCATTGGGGATCGTGATGCTGGCCGGGATACCGGGGGCGTTGTTGTTAATTACTGTGATCTGGCCGCTGGTTCTGTACCCGCTGTAAATCCCTTCGCTGTCGTAAGCCTTTACTCGGTACATAACCGTTTCCGTCCCTGCCGGGACGGTATTTGTGGTGCTGGTTCCGCTGCCCTGGTATACCTGCGTCCACTGTCCGCCGCCGTTGGTGCTGCGTTCTACCACATACCCTTCCAGATTTTTTTCCGCGTCCGTGGATGCGCCCCAGCTTACCGTAATCGTGCTTCCGCCCTGGATATTCCCCGGTACGTTGATGCTTCCGGGCGTAGTCGGGGCCGTGTTCGTGTTGATCGTGCCATCGTCAGAGGTCAAGAGGTTAGAGGGCAGGATCAAAGCGGGCCGCAGATAACGCCCGGAATAGGAACAGAGGCCGTAGTCGTTGGCACTGCCAGTGGAACCGACGACCCAGGCGCCGGCAGAGCTGCTCAGGTACGGAGAGCGCAACCACCAAAGCACGGCGTTTCCGTTGAACTTTGCGATCTTCTCACTGGTTCCGTTTCCGTCCTGGAAGTAGGCCAGTTTTGCGCCATCGTCGCAAATGTACTGGTTGATGTTGGATTTTGTGTAGCCCACTTCCCGATCGGACAGCAGGAAAATTTTTGTGGAAAGCCCGTTGGCCCCGCTGTTCACTGTCCCGCTCGTTCCGCTGCCGGGCCGATAGGGGATCTTTACCTGTTTGATCTGGGCCTGTATGTCTTTGTCAAACTTGGAAAGAACCGTGCTGTTAAGATAGCTGTTTACCTCGCTGTTTGCGTAGTCGTTCACGTCCGAACTGTGCCAGCGCTTGGCTTCCAGGCAGTCTTTCATCAACAACCATACGCCGTCACAGCTTGCGTCATAGAGCGTGGACGGGCGGCCCTGGTGAACCACCAGAAATTCCCGCATAGCGCCGTTAAATTTCAGCTTAACAACGCTTCCCACAGCCTTTTGACCTAATGCCACGCTTGCCATAGGGTTTATTCCTCCTTTTTGCTCCTTTGGCCGGGCTTCTTCCGGCCCTGCCGCCGCAGTTTTTTAACCATCTTCCGGGCATCGTCANATTTTNACTTGCGGATCTTCCTGCGGGCGGTCAGCCGCCCGCCGNTTATGGCGGATACTTCCGCCGCCATCTTCTGCCGCAATGCGTAGGTGTCCCCGTGGGCCGCGTGTGCGTCCCACGCTTTCCAGCATACCACGATCTTTTCCCGGCTGATTTTCCCCGCCGGAAAGTCTTCTTTCCAGCCCTTGATCCGGTCTTTCATCCGCCGTATGCTGTCCCGGCGTAGCTTCATGACCACCGCGCCGCCGCTGTCCAAATATGTGTGGAAGCCCAGGAAGTTGATCCCGTTCTTCAATGGGAAAATGGCCGTTTTGCCGTTTAGTTCCAGCTTCAATTCGTCCATCCTTTCCCGGATCTCCACAAGGCATTTTTTCAGATATGCCTTGTCTTCATGGATAATATAAAAATCATCCATATAGCGCCCGTAATAGCGGGCGTGTAGTGTTTCTTTCACCCAATGATCAAATTCATCAAGGTACATAAGCGCCAGCAGTTGTGAAGTCTGATACCCCAGCGGCAACCCGTCCGTGCTGTCAATGTAGGTACACATAAGGGCAAATACCCGATCGTCCGCCACTTTCCGCCGCAACTTTTCTTTCAAAATGTTGTGGTCTATGCTGGCAAAGAAGTGATGCACGTCCGCTTTCAAGATCCAGCCGTCCGCGTAGTCCCACTGTTCCGGCGGGCGCGGCGGCAAGCCTGCGCCCCTGCGTGCGGCTTCGTCATGCCCCTTCCGCTTTTGGAAGTAGTCCTGCATTTGTTCTTTTAATCGGTTCAAGCCTACGTGCATACCCTTCCATACCTGGGAAGCGTAGCTGTCCTGTATGAAGCTGCTGGTTATGGCTTCGTACAGAATGTTATCAACTATGGCGTGCTGTACCACTTTGTCAACGAACGCGGGCGCTTGTACAAGCCTTTTCTTTGGTTCGTATACCGTGNATACCTCAAATTTCCCCGGCTTGTAGGCCCCGCTTAACAGCAGACGGGACAGCCTNGCGGTACAGGCCAGCGCGTTTGCTTCATNCTGGGCGGCCCCTTNTTTTTCGCGTTTGCCCTGCCGGGCGGTCTTATAGGCTGCATATAGCACCTCAAATGAGCAAAGCTGTTCATAGTTCATTCGTTACCCCTGGTAATTCGGAAGCCCGGCGCTTTGCCCGCGCCGGGCTTCCCCTCATTCCTTCCGGCGCTGCTGATAGCTGACGGCTCCAACGGCGGCCAGCGTCAACGCCTTGTGTTTATCCGTCTTCCACGCGCAGAAGTTGGACGGGATACAGTCCCCTTCAGCCGTTCTTCTGGACGTTCCGTGAAGATTGTTTCGTTTGCGGCGTGTACCCCGCGCACGATATTCCGCGCCGCGCCGCGCAGATCGGCAATGATCCCGAAACTCTCACTTTTCGGGAAGCGCGGGCGGCCCGGCTTCTTATCCAGGCGATCCGCCGTTTTCAGCAGAAGTTCCCGCATTCCCTCTATGGTATCCGCCCGTGCAATGGTCTTCATGACCTTTGCCGCGTCCTTCGCGTCTACCTTATCGTCCGCCACGGGCCGCGTTACCTGTAGCGTGTAGCGGTNTAGTTCAACGGCCTTATTGCCCAGCTTAAATTCTGCCATTGCAACCCCTTTCCGGGCAGGCTCCGAAACGGGCCGCCTGGTAGTCTTCCAGGCGGCCCGTGAATGTACAGTGATCCGGGAAAATATGCAGTTCCCCGCGCTCCCCGCTTATCGTCCAGCCGTACAGCGTGATCCCGTCCGCTTCAAGCTGTCCCGCTCCGCAAGGCGGTTCTAATTCCGTGAACAGGTTCCCGATCAAGCAGGACAGTTCCGGCGGCGTAAGATAAAAGCGGATCGTACCCATTAAAATTCCAGCCGCCTTTGTTCCTTGTTCCACACGCCCGTTACAACCAGCTTGGAAAGATCGTCAAAGCTGATTACAAACGGGTTTCCCTTTACTTCCGTGTTATACATCAGTTCGATCAGGGCAAGCCGCCTGTTAATATCGGCGGCGGCGTTCTGGATCGCCTGGTGTGCGTTTTCGTCTGTGTTGTGCGCGTCAATCAGCCCCTGCGCTTCCGTCAGGAACATAGGAAGAATGGTGGTGGTGCAAAGTCCCTTCACGTCCTCGCTGGTCATAAAGGCTTCCGGGGAATAGTCAATAATGACCGTGGCCCCCTCACCAATCGTAATATCCACGGGATACCGCCGCGTGTCCAGCCCCTGTTCAGAATAGGCGCTCACCCACTGGGGATAATCGCCCAGCGTGCCGTAATACAGCATAACTTCCGATCCGTCCAGGTCTTTTGCGAACACGCCGAACTCCCTGATCCAGAATCCCCGATCCAGGCCGCCGTTTAAGTCGCTGCGGTATTCAACCATCATGTGAACCGTGTCCCCGTCATAGGTAGGTTCGGTGGACGTGCCCGCCGCCACAGGCTCCACAAGGTCTTCCAGATCGCCGGGGAACACATCTTCCGGGCAAACGCCCTGACCCATCATAATCCGGGAGATTTTCAGCGGCATCTTTTCCGCAAGGATTTTGGCGATCAGCGCCCGGCCCCGCCGGGGAATGGTGCAACCGTACTGGCTCATAGTCTGATTTCCTCCTTTAGTTCTGGCAGTTTGGTTTCTGTTATCGTGGTGAACGCGCCAAAAGCCCGCGCCCGGCATACCGCCGGAATGGTGGTCAGGAAGTCTTCCAGCGCTGGCAGTTTGGTTTCCATGATAGCCGCGCCCTGTTTTGCGGCGATCGACTGATATACCCTTAATTCGGGCTGTAGCGGGTCATACAGCGGCGGCAAGGCCGTTTCCGATATAGAATGCACCCCCGCCGAAACGCGGCCCAGAATCGGCGGAAACGGCGTTAATTCGGGTTCCGCCAGTGTTGGCAGGGCCGTTTCCATGATATTGTGCATGGCCGCCGAAATGCGGGCCAGAACCGCCGCCGCCGGGAAGTCCGGTTCCAGCGGCGGAAGCCGCGTAACCGCCATACCGTCCCCCAGCACGGGCGTAATGTATAGCTGCATCGGCTCCATAATAGGTTCCAGTTCTGGCAGTTTCGTAATGGCAAGCCCCCGGCCCACAATCGGCGTAACGTATATGGTTTTTTCCATTTGCGTTTCCGTTATGATCGTGTCCAGCCAGCTTNACAGGCGTTTGACGTGCCAGATCCGCCGCTTCAAATCGTCCAGCACTTCCGGCGTTATCCCTCCCGGGAGTGTGATCGTAATGCGGAAGTGATGCGGTTCCCCCTCATAGTCGAACCACTCTTGAACCGTTCCCCCCGGAAAGAACGCCTGAATCGCCGTTTCCACGGCGTATTTTGTCCCCATGTGCTTATGTACTTTCACGCTGTCTTTCAGCGTCTGGCGCTTCACCGCCAGCGGGTCTTCGTAGCTGTACCAGTCAACGTGCATATCATAGGCCAGTATGTCCACCAGTTCTTCCGGTAGTTGGTCGATCCTGGAATAGATCAGCACGTCTTCCATGTGTCCGCTTACGGTCAGCAGTTCCGCCGTCAGGCTTTTTGCCAGCGCGATCATTTTCGGGTCATGCTGTAGGGCCGTGGGAAATATTTGCGTGAAGTCGATCTGGTAAATGTCGTTATTCATCTTCCGTGCCCCCGTTCAGCACCGTTTCCGGCCCTTCCAGCCGCGCAACGGACGTTCCGGGCACAACGGCAAATTCCGGCTGCCGGATCACGGCCCTTTTGATCCCCGCGTCCATCAAAAGACGGTGTAAATAGGACGGGTTAATATCCCGCCCCATTTTCCCGGTCTGCCACTTGACATACGCGGCCACAGCCTTTCTTGCGTCTCCTTCAATGATCGCGCTGCTGGTTTGGCTGTAGCTGGGAAGATATACGGTCACGTCAATATGGAACGGGACTTCCTCCGGCTTCTTCACGATCACTTTGTCAGTCAGCGGCCTAACCTTGCTTGTGTTCAAAGCGTCCTGTATTTCCTGCATGGTTGCTTCTGTTGGCATTTCCCCGCCGTTGATCAGCACCCGTATGTCAACCACCCCCGGTTCCGGTGTCGTGGCCGAAACGTCCGTAATGGCCGTGGAAACGCTCTTGACGTGGTAACTGTAGCCCCCTTCCGGCCCCGCCGTGCTGAAACTTTCCATGCTTTCCCGCAAGCGCTCATAGTAGCTTTGATCGCTTTCCTTGTCCGCGCCGCCCGCCGTCCGCGTGATATTTTCCACCTTCCAAAAGAAGTCGTAAGTATCCATGATTTCTTTGATCTGCCCGGCGGCTATGTTGTTCCCCACAATGCCCGGCGTAAGACATTCACCCAGAATGTCCCCGTAGGCATCCCCGGCGCGGATCTCCAATTCTTCCGTTGTGGAAAAGACGATTTCCCCGTCAAAGTTGATCCGCGTCCCCTGCGGCACGATCACGCTTTGTTCCTGCGGCTCCGAAATGTAGAAGCGGAAAAGGGCGGTTGCCCTTGCTTCCGGCAACCGGAACGTGTCTTTGAACAGTTCCCCCAGGCTGTCCAGGTATTTCCCGTTCGCATAGCGCGGTACGTTCTTTTTTGCGGTTTCGTTGATTATGATCCGCTGCTGAATAACAATGCTGGCGGCCCAGGCAATGAAAAGCCGTTCCGGGGAAGCCGGGTAAACCTTTTTCGTTTTCCCGGTCATTTCCTTGTACATCAATTCAAACAGCGCGATCATGCTGTTTTCTATGGTTTCCGTGTCGGTTTCCACGAATTCAATGTCCGGGTATTCCCGTCTGATCATCCCTTCTTCACCCCCATAATTTCCACCGTTATGTCCATCATCCCTTGAACGTTGCTTGCGTCAACCGTAATTTCCCCCAGGATCGCCCGTGGTTCGTACTGCTCAAACTGATCGTGAATGTTCGCCACAATCTCATTTGCCACCACGTTTACAGGGCGGTGCAAGCGGTCTGTATTCATGCCCAGCCCCCGGATCAGCGTTACAGACTTTAAGTAGCTGTCCAGAATGATTGCGCCGTTTATCAGCACTTCTTCTTCCACCGTCTGCGGGTCAAGGCAAATGTCTTCCAGGATCTTCCCGTTGTTCTTCAAAATCCACGACACGGCTTCTACCTCCTGGCGTATTCTTTCAGTGACAGCGTGGTATTCGCCGCCCAGCAGTTCCCCCGGTTGTCAAAGGTCTTCAATTCTGCGGACATTTTGGTAATGGCCCATTTATAATCACCGTAGACGTGGCCGCCCAGCACCAGCCGTTCTACCGTCCCGCTCCTGATCATAGCCCGCAACCGCTCCACTTCCTGTATCGGGTTCGTGCCCAGGAAGACAGAAAACTTAATGGGCAGGTTGATTGTTTCCGGGTCAGGCCCCAGAAATTCCAGAAGATCCGGCATCATGTGCCGATCGTGTGTGGCGTAGCTTGCGCCCACGTCCCATTGCAGTTTTTCAAACGTCCTTATTGTGTTGCTGGATACGACAAAGGACAGCGAACCAAAACTGCCCAGCTTCCCCACGTTTTACACCTCCCCTACAACGTACCCGTCCCCGCTCCCGTCCGGGCGCATGATGCACAGCACCCACGCCCCCGGTTTCGGGTTCCAGTCCATTACATAGGCTTCATGCTGGTGTGGGCAATGGTCACACGCTATTTTTACCAGATCGTCTTCCTGATCCGGCGGCTGCTTGTTCGGCGCAATGTGGCGGGGCCGGGCAATAAATTTCAGTTCCGAACTTTTCAGCCCGTTTTTGTCCTCGAACTTTACGCGTCCCTTCCGTGTTACCGCGTCAAAAGACTGCACCACGCCGATCCTGATTATCCGTTTCAGCGCGTCCAGTATATCTTTGTCCATTTGCAGGGAAGCGCCGTTTTGTCCCGCCATCAATACCCCTCCAATATCTGCACTAATTCAATGTCGGTGGTATATCCGCCCAATAGCTTGTGTTTGGCGCTCTTTACCCGGTATTTCCGATCAAAGGACTGGAAGCCCCGTAGCTGCACCACCACACCCGCCACAAGCTGCACATCCCCCACCATGGAAAAACTGGCCGTTATTTCCCCTTCGTTCTTTTCCCGCAAGCGCTTTTTTGCAATGCGCATGGCTTCCGCCGTGTCTGCAACCTTTTCATTGATTTCCAGCACTTGCCCCGTTCCCGCGCTGCTGTCCGGCGTGAACGTGTATTCTATCGTTTCTTTCTTTTCGGAATCGGAATAACTGACGTGACAGCTGGTGTATGCCGTATCCTTCATATTCGTAGACAGCCGGAAAGAAAGAATATCGCTGCTTCCGTAAGTAATTGTTTTGATCGGCGGTTTCCCGTCATAGTCCTGCTTGTCGAATATAACCACGGCTAATTCCGTGATTTTCAGTGCTTTCCCTTCTGCGTGGCAAAGCGTCTGTAAAAATCGTATGTCCGATTGCTGCACCTGTTCTTTTTTGGCGTATTTGGGGTTATCGGCGCATAAATACATCAGTTGCAGTCCCGCTTCCCCGGCAATCTGGCCGCCGATCGCCTGTAGTGTCGTATTCTCCCAGCTGCGGCATTTTTTCTGCATCCGCAACGTGGACGTGTACGGAATGGAAGTTCCGCTTAGCGTGGTCTTCATCGGCGGCCCGGCAAGGCTGGCGCTGTCGATCTCGAACGTGCCGCAGTTCAGCACGCCGGAACGCCCGCTGCCGTTCCAGTCCAGTTGCGCAAGCACTACCTGCACCATTTTAACGGACGTGGCCGCCGGGGCGCTCCCCGCGCCGTTTCCGCCGCCGCTGGCGGCGTTTCCGACTCCACCCTGTGTATCTGTACCCCCCGCCGCCTGCACGGCCTGTATGGCTTCTGTAGGCGTTGACGTGGCTTGTCCCCCGGTTGTGATCTTGAACACTTGCCCAGGGTAAATTAAATCCGGGTTCTTGATCCCGTTTTCCTGCACGATCTGCGTATACTTTGACGCGCTGCCCAGGTACTTTGCCGCTATGCCGGAAAGTGTGTCCCCGCGCTGCACGATATAGTCAATGGTTTCTGTTGGCGCTATTTCCCGCTGTACCAGCTTCCCCGTTTCCGGCGGCGCAATCGTGGTTTTTACCTCCACCCATTGACTGTTCCCGCTGTTTACGGCGTTTTCGTATGATAGTTGAAAATCGTCCGCCGCGTCTTCTTCGTTGTCCGTGTAGGTTGCTGACAAAAGGCGGTTTGTCAGGTCTTCCGGCAACGCCCCGCCGATTGCCACAACGCGCAATTCAACCCGCCGCGCAATGCTCATTCAAGAATCCCCCTTTTCCACGGCGGTAACTGCACATCTACGGGATCTTCCGCCGCCGGGATGGTCAGAACCACCCCGGCGGGGAAGATTACAATAGCGGCATGATCGGCGTTTGCCTTAATCAGCTGATCCGTGTATAAGACGCTCCCCATTTGCTCATAGGCGATCTTGTCCCACATATCGCCTTGAATGGTTCTGTATGTCTTACTCATAAACCACCCTTCTTTCGTCTTCCGCGTCCTGCCGCTGCATTTCTCGGATTTCCCGGATCAGCTTCTGGTTGTTTGCTTCCAGCTTCTGTTCCAGATCGTCCGGCTTGTCCCCATTCACAACGATCGTGGGGGAATTGTTTACGGTTATGTTCTGCGTACCGCCGCCGCTGCTGGGGTTCCGTGTGACTTCCGGCGCGGTCTTCACTCCCGCCACGGGGTTTCCCCCGTAGCCGCCCACCTGCACCGCCGCTGGCGCGGCCTTTACCGCTGCGGCGGCCCGGTTGCTGGTTTCCAGGATCTTTTGCGTCCGCTCCGCCGTGTATACGGTCATGCCGGGCGCGTTGGTGATCAGTTCCGGCCCCTTCTCGCCCGCTATAAAGGTGCTGGGCGTTCTGGCCGTGCCCCGTGCGAACGTGGGCAGTTGTGGGATATTCACGCCCTTGCCGCCGACAACTGGCACCCAATCCGGGATCTTGATGCTGTTAAGCCCCGCAATAGCGCCGTTGATAATTCCGATTATGTTGTTGATAACGCCCTTTACAATGCTTGTCAGGGCATCCCACGCGCCGGAAAATACGCTTTTTATCCCCTCCCAGGCTTGCCCCCAGTTGCCGGAAAAAACGCCCGTGATAAACTGGATCAGGCCGGACAGGACGGTTGCAAGGCCGTTCACAACGCCGCCTATGGTGTTGAACACGTTCTGGAAGATCGCCAGCACGGACGGCAAGACGGCTTGAACCGTTGTGAAAATCTGCTGCAAGATCGGCTGTATGATATTCCAGATTGTAGTAAATACGGTTTGCACCACCGGAAGCACGGCGGACAGCACTGCCGTAATGGTGGTTGCCAGAAATTGAACGCCGCTTGCGATTGCCGGAAGGACGGTCGAAACAATAAAACTGAAAATCTGCTGGACAATCGGGAAAACGTTCGTTTGTACAAATGTAATGATCTCGCTGATAACGGGCATGATCCCGGCAATGAATCCGCCGATAACCGGAATAATTCCCGCTATAAAATTCGCTATGGCTTGCACGATCTGCATGATAACCGGGGCCGCCTGCTGTATGCCGCCGACAATTCCCGGTATCACATCGGACACGATCACGCCCAGCACTTGTTCCGCCACTGGTACAACGTGTTCCGTAATAAAGCCTATCAGGCTCCCGATCGCGCTTCCTACGGTCTGGGCGGCCCTTATGAAGCCGTCAAAAACCGCCGTTCCCTTCGTCCCGAAAATGCTTTCTATCTTCTGGCGGGCCGCGTCCATGTTCCCGCCGGAAAATACGTTCTTTATCGCGTTCCCTGCCGCCGTAACGGCTGCAACGATCTTGTCAAAGATTTCAAGGCCCTTGTCCCCGAAAATCCGGCCTACCGTTTCCCGTACCTTGTCAAAGTTCTTCCGCAGAAGCTGGACAACGGTAATAACCGCCGCAACCACGGCCACTATAGGCAGTATCTTCCCGGCTATTCCGCCCATTCCGCCCAGCAGGTTTTTTATGCCGCCCAGCGTTGTAAGCGATTTCCCCAGATTTTTTAATCTGCCGATCAGGCCAATGCTTCCAGCTTTCAGAATTAGGAACTTTCTTCGTAGTGTTTCCAGTACAATTTTTGCCGTGTTTACTCCCAGGCTCATTTCCTGGAAGCCCAGCTTTAGGCCCAATCCGCCCAGCTTCAGCGCGGCCAGCGCTCCAACCACCTTCATGACGGTTTGCGCTAACTGCGGGTTTGCCTGGGCAAATTCAGAAATTTTTGTGACCACTCCGGCCACTTTGTCCGCCACGTTTCCTACGATCGGCAAAAGGTTCTGGCCCAGCACAATTTGCAGGTTGTTTATGCTGTTTTTGGCCTTCGCCATCTTGTTTTCCGTGGTGTCCGCCATAATGCCGAACGCGGTTTCTGTTGNCCCCGCNCTTTTCAGNATATCTTCCACGCTGGCGTTGAAGCCGTCCACCCCGTTTGACAGAATGGACATAGCCGCTTTTCCCGCTTCCGCGCTGCCGAACATATCGGAAATGGTTTTCCCGCTCTTTTGCGCTTCCGTCTGTAGGATATTCAGCACTTCCGCAAGGCTCGATCCGTTTGCCATCAGATCGGAAAAACCGCCGCCCGCAACCTTCCGCAGAATCTTGTCCGCCGTGCTTCCACTCTTGCCCAACTCATTCAGCATGGAGTTAGCGTAGGTGGTTGTTTCGGCTGCGGCAATACCCTTGGAAGTCATTATGGCATAAGTAGCGCCCAGCTGTTCCAGCCCCACATTATAGGCGTTTNNCNTGGGGATAATCTTGCCCATAACGGACGATAATTCCCCCACGCTCACTTTGCCCTTGTTCTGGATCTGGATCAGCATATCGCTGACGGTTCCCACCTTGTCTGCGCTCATTCCATAGGCGTTTAGAATGGTGGTTAATACGTCAAGCGTCTGTGACGTTTCCGCAAATCCCGCCTTTGCCAGTTTCGTACTGTACGAAACAAAGTTGACGGCATCCCCGGTTTTCTGCCCGGCGGAAATAGCATTGTAAACGTCTTCCGCAAGGGCGTTGGCCGCCACGCCCGTTTTATTGGACAGGGCCATAACCTCTTGCGAANTTTTTTCAAGCGGAACTTGCGTGGTGTCCGCTATGGTGTTCACCTTTGCCAGCGCCGTTTCGTATTTCTGGGCCGCCTGGACTGGCCCGGCGTAGATCGCCGCCGCAACTGCGGTATAGGCTCCAACCGTGCCCAGTATCTGCGTTTTGGTTGCAGANATATTTTGCTTGATCTTTTCCTGCTGCTGGTTAAGGCCCTTTAAGCGCTCCTGGGACGCTTGCAAGCGCTCATAGGAATTTTTCAGCCGTTCGTTTGCGCGTTCCAGATCGTCCGTGTTCAATCCGGCTTCCCGCAACTCCTGGGCCAGTTCTTCAAGATATCTTTGCTGTTCTTCTATTTTGGCAGTAGCTTGTTGTATCTGGTTTTGATTCGCTTTGTACTTCTCGTTTAGCCTGCTGTATTCCTTGTTGGTTTCGGAAAGTTCCTTCTGTAGNCGCTTGTATTCCTCTATGTTCCCTTCCGCTTCTGCGGTCTCCATGGCCCGTTGAAGATCGCGCTTTCTTTGGGCCGTCTGGGCCAGTTCGGATTGCAAGCGGTCATGTTCCGCCGTCAGGCGCTGCAATTTCTGCTGGTTCTGCTGAATGGCGGCGTTTGCTTTGTTGTAGCCGTCTATCTTTGATTGCAGGGCGTTGACGTTTTTAACGCTGTCAGACAGCCGCTTTTGCGCCTGTACGGCGGCGTTGAAGGTGCTATGGAAATTTCCGCCCAGGGAAGCAGTCAGTTTGAACAGANGTTCAAAGTTTTTTTGCGCCCCTGCCAATTACTTCCCGCCCCCCTTACTTGTCCTTCTGGGCGGCCTTGTCTTCTTCCTCCACTTCGTTTACGCTTTCTNTCCAGGCGAAAAATTCATGAAGCGGCAAGGCCATCCACTTAAACGGATCGGCATACGTCAGCCGCGCAAGCCTGTATGACTGTTTTCGGAACCAGTTGCCGGGATACTCAATTTTTAGTATCCCACAGCCACTAAAAAATCCCTCGCGGCGTTCTTGATCTTGAGATAATGCCGCAAGGGCAGGCGTGCAATTTCATCCGCGCCGATCCCGGACGCACGGGCCGCAATGCCGCACTGGAACGCGCTNGANNCGGTTGCGTCCAGCACAATAATGTTGCGCTGCTGCAATTCCAGTTCCACCGCCTCCACGTCTTCCCCGGTCAGGCNGTCAAAGTAGAAGGTCAGGCTTTTGTACTGCGTCCCCGTGATCTCAACGGGCGAGTTGAAGGTATGCACATAGTTCATGCTGTGCGCGTCTGCGGGCTTGNCCTGGGGCGCTTCCGCCGCCGTGGCGGTATCCATACCCGCCGCCGCTTCCGGCGCGTCCTGGGCCGCCTGGNCGGCTTCCTGGGCCATCTTTTCCGCGTTCATGTTCTTGCTGTCTTCCATTGTCATTTCCTCCATAAAATTAAATTTATTGCGGGCCAGCAGCACAACGCCGCTGGCCCGCTCTGTGTTCCTGTTACTTGCCCAGCGCCTTTCTTACTTCCGCCAGGTAGTCCACGCCGTTAATAAGGCAGATGAAGTTCACGGGGTCGATCTCCGTTTCCTTCTTCCCGTCCCTGTAAATGGCGTAATAGTATACGGCGTGTTCGCCGCTTGCGTCCGCNNNGGAAGNCACNGCCGCTTTGCCTACGGCNAGCTTTTTCGGCATCGTCCGCAGAATGTGCTTTAGCGCTTCCTGCTTGTGCTGCCCCTTGTTGCTGTTGTAGCCCTGCTGGGATACGCGGCAATCCAGGNTGTGAATACGCGGCTCGTTCATCTTCACGGCGGCGGGCGTAACCGTTCGGAAGCTGAACTTTGCCGTCATAGCTTCCAGGTGTCCGATCACAACGGCTTCAATGTTGCCGCTCAACCCCGCGCCTTTGATTTCCTCCACCAGCCACGCCAGTTCCGGGAACTCCACTTCCGCGATCCCGATATAGTCCACCGCGTCTTCGTACACGGCAAAGTTGTTTACCAGCTGATCAACTNTCGGCANTTCTTACNCCTCCTTCNTACGCCGCCGGGGACAGCAGCACTTGCAGGTAGGAAAGATCGTATTCCATTACCCAATTCAGCTGCTGCAACGGGGACGGGGGCGTAACGTAAATATGGAACTTCACCCGGCCCGCCATCAGGTTTGTAAGGGCGTTTTCGCTTTCCAGCATTTCCACCCGGCCCCCCAGGATCTTTTCCTCGGCGGTCAGGCTGTTCAGCCAGTAGTTCACACCCTGCATGATCGCGTCAAGCAGGCGGCGCGTGATCCGGCGGTCAACATCGTTCCAGGAAGTCAGGATCACCGTTTNGGCAATGTACTTGAACATCCGGTTAATGTTGTAGAAGTAGTCAACCGGATCTGTGTTGGCCGGAAACGCGGAAGTGTAGTTGCCCCAGGACACAAAGCCGTTGTAGAAGTTGACACAGGTAATAATACCATTGTCGTTCAGATAGTTTGCTTTCGGCACGTCCAGCCGGACTTCCTCACCGTTCGCCAGCACCATACTGTCAGCACGCAAAACCTTGTTGGACGCGCTTTCGCAAGGCGTGCCGTCCCCGAACTCCCCGCTGTTATCTGTCTTGGACATACTGCCCGCCAGCTGTACGGTATAGTCAAAGACGCGATCGCCCAGCTTGACTTTCGGCCAGCAGCACAGCTGGTTCACGTTGAAAATGTTCATGCGCTTTTTCAGCGCCGGAACGTCCGTGTACCAGGTTGCGCCGTCCCCTTCCGTGCTGGGCAGTTCGATCAGCGCTTCCGCTTCAAACACGCCGTTGATATTTTCCGCCTTTGCGGACATAACCGCCGCAACCTCATTGTCGTGTGACCAATTCGGACACACGATAATATCAGGCGCAAGGGTATACTTCGGGAAAACATCGTCAATCAGTTCAAGCCCCGTGGTCTTGTGCGTGGTCACGCTGTATCCGCCGATAATGTCACTTTTCGTAACCATGGANGGNTCAACCGCTTCATAGCTTACCTGCTGGGCGGTGGTGGTGTCGGTCAGGAACTCGATCGTGCAATTATCATCCGTGTAAAACACGGTATAATCGGTATCCTTTTCCTTTCCCTCCACCTTCACCGTGTCCGCCAGGGCTTCCAGCGGCAAAAGGATCTGGTTTTCCACAGGCTCCATGCTGGCCGCCGCAACCTGCTTTTTGTGCTTTTTGGGGTCAAGCACGTTCACCATGATAACCGGGGCCACGTTGTACAGCGTGAACGCGGTGTAAATCTCCATGCACAGCGGGTATTTCTCCCAATCATCGGAATACCCCAGGAAGCGCACGGCTTCTTCATAGTCGTTCGCCATAATGACTTCGTTGGTTTTCCCTCCCACCATTTGCACGGGGGCCGCGNCCACCGCGAAATGCACGCCGGAAGCCACTTTAACAGGCGTGGAAACGCTTGTTTTCAGCTTCGATGCGTTTACGCCGTGTGTCAGCGCCATCTATTATCCCTCCAATCCTTCCGTTGCCGCCAGGGAAGCAATGTCCGCGTAGAACTTATGCAGGGCGTTCCCGCCCGCCGCGATCNTCTGCTTCGCTTCCGCCAGCTTCGACACGGGCACAAGCATATTCTTCACAAGCGGGTATCTTTTCAGCACTTCCGCCATTTCCGGGGAAGCAAGGATCTGTTCCCGCGTGCCCTCAAAAATTTTGTTGGTTTTCAGCCGCCCACGGGGAAGCTGCGGCCCCACATACACCAGCTTTTCCGGCTCTGCTTCCTGCGGCGCGTTCTGGACGGCTTCCGCGTCCTGGGCGGTATCCTTGTCCCCCTCCGCGCCGGGCGCGTCCTGGGCGGCCTGCGGCGCGTTCTGCTCCCCCTCCGCCGCCGTGGTGGTATCCGTACCCCCCGCCGCTTCCGGCGCGTCCTGGGCGGCTTCCTGGGCCGTCTTGACGGCTTCCAGGTCTTCCGCCTTGCTTTTCACTACTCTTGCCATATTTCTTCAACCTCCCGTTTCATTGTTGGCAGGCCCCATTTTGTGATCATTTCCCCAAAATGGTACGGCCCGTATTTTTCCGTATCCGTGTAAATCAGGTATTCAACCGGGAAATGCAGGACAAAGCGATCGTCCAGTATTCCAACCCGCTTCAACTCTGCTTTGATCTTCAACAGCAGGTTCAGCACATCGTATTCCCCCGCTTTCCAGTCCTCGGAATACGTTGCCGCTATTATGCGGATCATACATTCGCTGTCTTCCACATCGTCTTCACCTTTCAGCAGTTGCAGCAGAACATATGGAATCCGCTTTATTTTGTCTTCCTTTTTCGGCAATCCGTACTTGTGGACTTCTGCCGGGCGCTCTTTTCTGTCCGCGCCCGGTTCCGTTTCCACTTCAAGGATAATGTTTTTTGTGTGTTCCTCCACAAACGCGGCCAGTTTTTCCATAAGGAAAATTTCTGTCATGGTTTACCCTCCATAGCCGTTCAGAAGCCGTTCAACTTCGTGCATAACCCGTTCGTCAACGGTCTTCTGGGCTTCTTCCTGTAGCTTTTCGGCCACGGCGGTTTCCCCTACCATGTGCGCGGCGGACAGGCCCATATATTCCGAAATAGGCAAATGCTTCCGCGTTTCCCTATGGAATACGCCGATATGTCCGCTTTTCATTTCAGCTATAAAGGCATCGTCATAGACGGCCCCGCCGCCGCGCTTCATGGTTGCGCTTACCTGCTTTCCGGTTCCGGGCTTTTTCGGCGTTACGTTGAACTTGTACAGGGGGATTTCATAGCCCGCAAAATGGACGTGCCCGGCCAGATCGCCCGTTGACGCTTTCTTTATGTTCGTGCTGGTTGCGCCGCTTAAAGCGCTGCTTTGCACCGTGTAAACCCGCTTGACTTCCCGGAACGCCCCGGTTTTTATCTTCGACAATCCCCGGTTTATGGCGTTGGAAAAAGCCCGCTCGGCCCCTTTCNGGACTTGCGCCAGCATGGNTTCCACCCNCTCCATTGTTNCCACGTCAATTTGTACGCCTATATTCATCGTTCGCCCAGCGCCCCCAGTTCCAGAATAATTTCCCCGTCTTCATGTACGGCGCGTTCTATGTTGTACTGCTGCGTAACGCCCGCCACCTTCACGGCGAACTTGTGATCCCGCTCCGGCATGAAGCCCAGATCATACAGTGATACATACGCCACGGCTTCCAGGCTGGACAGGCCCGGCGCGTTATCCCCGCCGGGCCGCTGCCGTTCCGCCGCCGCTTCATGGTCAAGCACCACGGGCACTTCGTACCATTCTCGATCGTAGTAGAAGCCCGCCACCGTGGCAAATTCCGCCGGGTTGTGAAATACCCGCATATCTGCCGCCAGTTGTGCTTTGAAGTCCATTACATCACCTTCACTGTGATCCAGCTGTCAACCTCATGCGGCACGGGCACGGGGGCGCTTTGCAGGGACAGGAAGCGGCGATCCGGGCGCTTCTCAATGAAGGTATCCGGCACATACTTCCCTTCAACCGTTTCCCATTTTTCCGTTTTCTGGTTCAGCATATGGATCGCACCGTAGTACATGGAAAAGCGGGCGTTTGTGCTCGCCATCATCAACGTCCCATCCGGCACCATAGGCAGTTCTTTCGGGTTCTCCGGGTCTGTCCAATCGTCAACATACCATTCGTTGTACTGGTACAAATCTAGGCCCAGTTCGTGAATCGTGCCCAGAAAGGTTACGTTGTTTTCCTTCTGTGTGGGCTTGATAACCGCCAGGGCGTAGTTTTTTGTATCCAGCAATTTCTGGATCGTTTCGTCCATCAGGAACTCCGTTGCCACGTCAGAAGCCATAATGCAGACGTTGCAGTTTGTGAAGCCGTCTTTCTGTACCCGCTCATGCCAGGCTTTCAGATCGGCGTATTTGTTGTGTTCCGTGCCGTTCTTCCAGTTCTTTTTCTTGTCTGCGGAAATGTCCAGCAGGTTAGAAAAACGGAAGTCGATCGTATCCTTCACGCCCTCGCCCAGCACAATGATCTTGCCCGTAAGCATGGCCTGGGCACACATCCATTCTTCACGGCGTACGATCATTTCCCGCAGTTCCGTGAAGTCTTCCCGCATTTTGATCACGGCCCGCNGGGCTGGGGTTCTGTCGCTGTACAGTTGTTCGCCGGGCTGCCGTACCAGAAGATCGTCAATGGTCGTAATCTTGTCCGGCACAATCAGCGCGGGTTTGTACGTCCGCGTTTCATATCCGGTATTGGGCACAGCCTTTCCGCCGATCGTGCGGGATACAAACGGGGCCAGCCGCCGTGTGCCCTTCTTATAGTCCATATCCACCGTTTCCGTTGTGAACGCCTTTTCATTGGAAAAGAAGGTGCTGCGGAAGAAGGTGTAGGCGGGCGGCATCTTTCTGATCACGCCCATCATGNTACNGNGTTCGTAAATGCTTACANTGTTAGGCATCGTCTTTTATCCTCCTTACTTCAAGAAAATAGACAGCTTCCGGCACGCCGCCTTTGCTGCCGCCGGGTCAATGCCGTTAAGGCCCACGGCATCCGCGAAAACTTCCCCGGTCAGAATGTACANAACGGGTTCACCCTCCGCCNCCGCNCTTACGGCAATGCCCTCCACGTTTGCAATGCCGTCCGTGGTTGCTTTCATGATCCCGGCATCGCTGGACATAACCAGATCATGCAGGGCAATCGCTTCCCCAGCCGTGCCCGTTTCGGTCACAACGGGAAATTCGCCCGCATAAAACCTTTTCGGCTCATAGCTGCGCCGTTCGATCAAGTCCGCCATTTGCGTTTCCTCCCTTCTTACAGAACTTCTTCAATGGCGCGGTCGAAAACGCTCTTGCCATCATCACCGCCGCCCAGCTGCGATCCGCCCGGCTCCACGCCGTCCATGCCGGACGCTGCGGCATCCTTTGCAACTNCGGCCAGGTACTTTGCGCCCGCCTGCTTCTGGGCGGCAACGATCTTCAAGGCCACCTGCCCAGCGTCCACGGGGGTTTTGAACAGGGCATCTTCCACGATGCTTTCATACCCCGCCGGGGCCGTGTCCATGATGCTCTTGATCCGCTCCCTCTCGCTGTTCACGGCTTCCGTGCGGATCTGGTTCACCAGATCCGGGTATTTTGCTTCCAGGGCGGGCACGGTCTTGATCTGTTCGTCCATAGTTCCTTTTCCTCCTTTTTGGTCTTTGGGTTCTTCAATAGTATTTTGCAAACCGCCCTGGGCCGGGCTGTTTAACAACATTGTGGGCACGGTCTTAAACCGTGACAGATCCAGCGGAACAGAATTGACAATGACTTTCCGGGCGTTCTCGATCACCGTCTGCGGCTCCGCTTCAAACATGATGGAATCACAGAAGCCTTTTTCCACGGCCTGATCCCCCGTCCACCATGTTTCTTCCTGCATCATGGCCGCTATGTCTTCGTCCTTCATTTTGGTTCTGCCCGCGTAGGTGTTCACAATGGACTGTTTGATCACCTTCAATTCCTGGGCCAGCTTTTCAAAGTCCGCCGCCTTGTAGGTGTCCCATACGGTCATTGCCGGGTCATGGATCATAAAAACGCCGTTCCGGGGGATCTGGATAACGTCCCCGGCCATTGCAACGATCGTGGCCGCGCTGGCGGCCCACCCGTCAATTNTCACTGTGATTTTTGCGTCAATGTCCCGCAAGCGGCAATAGATCGCGTGCGCTGCGAACACGTCACCGCCGGGGGAATTGATCCGCACCACCAGTTCTTCCACGTCCCCGATAGCGGCTAATTCTTGGTTGAACTGGGCCGGGGTTACACGGTCTTCCCACCAGCTTTTTTGACTGGCGATCGGGCCGTACAGAAGCATTTCCGGCGGTTTCGTGCCCGTGGCCGGGACGAAATTCCAGAATCTATTTTCCATCACCTGGTACGGGTTTCCCGTCTGCCCCCGCTGCGAGCTGTTGGCTCCCTGCGGCATTTTGCGTTACCTCCCTTAATTTTTCTTCTTCCTGTTTCAGCTGTTCCACGTTTGCGTAATAGTCCGATCCGGGCATTTCCATAGTTTCAGACTGCCGCGTGGAGAATCCATTTTTAACCCGCTTTTCCGCTGCGGTCACTTCCTTAACCGGGTCAAGAATCCCACGGGCCGGGCCGTTCCATTCCGCCTTGCTGTAGGCTTTCCGGTACAGCGGATCGGAAAAGAAGCCCGGCGCGTTCACGCGGCCTTTCGCCACGGCTTCCGCCAGCCATTCTTCGTAAATGACTTGGCAGAAGTCCGCCGCCAGCCACGTTCTGTACATACGAAACATTTTCCAGGCTTCTTCCAGCGCTCCCCGGCTTGCGGAATAACTGGCCGTGAAGTGCTTTAACAGCAGTTCATAGGGGATTTCCAGCGCCGCGCCGATCTGTCTGCATACCGCTTCCACAAACCCGGAAAAGTTTGCGTTTGGCCGCCCTGGGCTTTCCGCGTGTGCCTTTTCTCCCGGTTGCAGGTCAATGACAGCGCCGGGGGCCAGCTCCACCGTTGTTGCGTCTTCATCGTCCACCCGGTCTTCGTCCGGCACGTTCGTTCCGATCGCACCTTCCATTCCGCCGNCCGCGTTTTCCGATTCGACANACACGGCAAAAAGGCCGCTTACCACCGCCGCCACAAGTTCCGCGTCCGTGTAGCGCCCCAGCTGCTTTAACGCTTCAATGACGGGGGCCAGGAAGGGAACGCCGCGCCGCTGGTCGATCCGTTCCCGGGTCATGATATGGATCACGTTCCGCCGCCCAGAAGCCGGGCTGTAGGCCGGGACGCGCACCCATTCCATAGGCTGACTTGCAAGGGATAAAGGATGGTGCTTTGAAAAGTGATAGGCGATCACTTCCCCCGTGTTGTCCGTTTCCACGCCGCCGATTATGCGATCGTCCAGCGTGTCAAATCCACCGGGGCTTGACAGCCGATCCGCTTCAATCAGCCGCACCCGCAGATCGTAGGGCTGCCCCGTCCGCTTCTTCACGGGCAGAAGGGCCAGACAGTCCCCGGACACAAGCCACGACACAAACGCCAGCTGTTGCAGTTCACAAAAATTATCAATGCGGGCCGCGTCACAGTCCGGCGTATCCGCCCACAGTTCCCATTCTTTCTCGATCCGCCGTTCCAGCGCGTGCGCTGCGTCTGCATCTATCCCCAGGACTTCCCGATCAATCGTAGGTTTCAGCTTCAAGCCCCGGCCCACAATATTTGTGCGCATGGTTTTGATCGCGCCCGTGGCAAGCGGCACGCCCATATACAGATCGCGGGAACGCTGGCGCAACACGTCCAGGTTTTCTTCTATGTCCTCCCTGGAAGATCCGCCGTTGTAGATCCATCCGGCCATTTCCTTTTTGTAGCTGCTGGCCCCGTAATGGCTGTATCCCGTATTGATTACCCGCGTCCGCGCCAGCTGTTGCCGCGCTTCTGCCCGTTCCAGCGCCTTTTGTGGGCTTATGGCGGCGATCGCGCCGTCAATGGCTCTTTGTATTACCCCCACGCATACACCCCCTTAAACAGCAGGAAGAAGCGCCCCTGCGGGTGCTCCTTCCTGTTCGTGTCTATCTATTCAGATTTTCACGCTACTAATTATAGCGGAAAAAACGGGCAATGGCGGGCAATCTTTTATAAATCCCTGGGCATGATCCGTTTTACCCGGTTGCGCCCGCCGAACTTCTTTGCCGCTTCCAGCCGCGCCACCATATCCGCCCAATACTTGATCGTGTTCCTGATTTCCGCCAGGTCTGCCCGCGTCAAAGTCCTGCTGCCGATCGTGTATGACTGGTTCGTGGTACAGGCCAGTTCCGCTTCCAACCATGCGTCAAGGTGTTTCTGCGCGATTTCAAGAGTAATTCCCGGCATTACATGATCCCTCCACTTGTCCGGCGCTTCCGCCGTTTTTTCTTCACCTGCGGTTGTTCTTCCTGCTTTTTCAGCGGCACTTGCGCGATCTCAATAGCCGCCGCCGCGTAGTTCCTACAGTCTAACGCTTCGTTTCGCTTGTGCTTATAGTCTTTTATCTTCCATTCAAACACGGGCCGCCCCTTTTTATAGGTCAGCACCTGCTTTTCCGCTGTCAGGCCGATAAAGTAACTTTCATCATAGCCCTGCCCTTCGTCCTTTGGGAAATGGCAGTAGCCCGGCCCTTCATCGTCCAGTAACAGGCGTTGCAGAAGCAGGCTTTTCCCGGTATCCACGCCCAGCATGAACAGGTTTACCCCTTCCCGGTTGCTCTATGTTGGCTTCTGGATATAGGCCGCCTGGCTGTCATTGCTGCCCTTTATGGCCCGCAACCCCCGCGCATACCGCGCCTTACAGAATCGGTATACCTGGTTCGTGAAGTGTCCGCCCGTGTCCATGCAGGCGCAAATAATTTTCAGCTTCGTTCCGTCCGGTTTCGTGAACGTCTGGGAAAGAAAAGCGTCCAGGTCTTTCNATACCTGATCTTGTTTCAGATCACCGTAAATGGCCGCGTACTTTATGCCCCAGCTTTCATAGTCCACGCCCCAGCCCACCACTTCCACTTCAAAGCGATCGTCCTGCGTGTCAACGCCCGCTGTCAGGTACAGGACTTCCGGCGGAACTTCGCAATTATAGCGTTCCCGGCGCTTCATAAGAGCGCTTTCGTCAACCTCCGTCCCTTCTTCCTCCCACGTCTGGCCCATTTTCGTGTTTGTCCAGGACTTCAATTCTTCTATGTTGCCTTTCTTCTTTTCCTCATTCGCAAGCAGGAACTTTTCCACAATGTCCCGCCAGCGGGCCAGACTTGATCCCAGGGCGTTAAGGTGGAAACCACGCACGGGATTTTCTGGATCTGCGTGTATGTATTTTCCGTTTATAAACCCCTTTTTCCATTCCGCTTCCGTTGCCAGCACCGCGCACTTGCTACAACAATACTGGATTGTGTCCAGATTGTCTTTGTCGAACACAACCCCTTCCCACGTCAGCGGCTGCAATTCCCCGCAATGCGGGCACGGCACGTTCCATTCCCCTTGTGAACTGTGCTGGTATTCTAATTCTATCCTGGAAGTGCCCTTGTTTCCCGGCGTGGACACATATACTTCCTTGCTGTTCCAGAAGGTTGTAAGCCGTTCGGATGCAAGGAAAAGCGGATCGCCCTCGGTTCCCGCCGTGGCCGGGTATCTGTCCACTTCGTCCGCCAGCAGCACTTGCACGGGCCGGGACGCAAGGGAACTGGGGCTGTTTGCTCCCACAATGGCGATACTTCCGCCGGGGAACACTTTTTCCAGGATTGTATTTCCGGCTCCCCGCCGATCGCTTATCATCCCCCGCAACACTGGCGTTTCCTGTATGGATTTTGCCAGCCTGTTTTTAGAGAAACTTTCCGCCATCGTAATTGTGGGCTGCATCATCAGGATCGGAACCGGGTCATAGTGCATATAATACCCCACTAAGTTTACCAGTGTNTCCGATTNTGCCACCTGGGCGGAAGACATAACCACAGTTTTTCTGATCCGCACGTCCGAAATGCTGTCCATGATTTCCCGCATATGCGGCACTCTATCCGTTCGCCATCGCCCCGGCTCTGCCGCCCCCTGCGGTATCCGGCGATACCGATCCGCCCAGTCTGACAGGCGCATTTCCGGCGGCGGTTTCAGCCTTGCGAAAATGCGCTTAAATACCGCTTTCGCCTGTTCCTCCATCCGGCGTTCTTTCCTCCATTTCCGCAAGTAGCCCGTCAAAGTCTGACAATTCCTCTAACGCTTCATCCGTTGCCCGTTTCAGTGCCAGGAATATTTCCATTTGATCCGTTTCCACCGCCAGCGCCGGGCTTTGCTTTACCGGAATGTTGCGGATCTTCTGGCGGAATCGCAGAAGCATTTCCACCATGACTTTTTCCACGTCCGCCGCCTGTAAAACCTCCCGGCGCTTTAGTTGCAGATCCAGTTCTTCCCGCTCCCGCTTTGCCCGCGCNAGCTTCGCCCGTTCCGTGTTGTAGTCCACGGCTTCTTCCGGCGATCCGTCCTTTTTCAGATACTCAATATAGCGGTGTACGCAATNCTTCAAGTTGTACAGGCCGGGCCGGGCTTCCGCAAGTACGCCCTTTTGCCGTAGCTGCCGCACGCGGCGATCTGAAATGTCAAGCCACTGGGCAACCACAGCGGCGGTATACAGCTTCAATTTTTTGCGCACCCCCTTATTTTTTCCGCTACCCGGAAGCGGAAGCGTTTTTTTCCGCTTTTCAGAAAATCAAACGCCGGGGCTCGCCGTACCCTCACCCTGCGTTCCGGCTGGAAGAACCTATCCCGCGCCGCCCGGCTCCGCGTCTTCCGGGTCTTCTTCTATGTCCGCGCCGTCTTCCGGGTCTATGTCGNACTCTCCCGTTGCTTTCTGCCGTGCAAGCTGATACTTCAAACGTTCCAGCGCAAGCCTGCTTTGATCTGCTTCGTGTGCCCGCATACTGTCCAGCAGCTTTATAATCCTGCCATTCAGTTTGTTCAGTTCTGCTTCAACCTTCATGGCCCGGTCAAACGGGCTTGCTTTGATTATGGTTTTCATGGCCGTTTTAAGGCTTTCTTTTCCGCCCTCCGGGTCTGCCACCAGTTCCAGTTCCAGCCCCATTTCTTCCGCCTGTGCGCGGTCTTCCTGTGGAACGGGGACAACCATATGCACGATTTTGTCCGTGTAATATTCCTGCTGCTTCTGCGGGTCTGTAAAGCCATTCAGCAGGTTTGTCAGGTATGTTTTGCGCACCAGCAAACCTTGCAATTCCTCATTCATTCGTTGCAACGTTTCCCCCGGCTTCATTTCCAGGATTTCTTCCTGCTGTTCTTCCGTCAGGTCTTCAATACCTACGTGTGCAAACGCCCCATGCGTTACAGCGTTTTTATTCCCCTGCTTTGCGGGCGTGCTGCCGGCCGCGTTCTTATTGCCCGGCTGCCCGCCCTTCTTTTTCGGCTGCTTTTGCAGGGCATCTTCCCACTTGTCCAGGGATTTCCATTTCCTTATGCGGCCATCGTCCACGCCCACAGCCGCCGCCAGTTCTTTTGTGCTGATTTTCCCGCCGCTTTGCAGGTACAGTTTTTTTGCTTCGTCCCGCTCCGGCTTCCTGGGCCTTGCCATCCCGGTTCCCTCCTGTTCGTTCGTTTTCAGCCTTTCGCCGTTCCTGATCATGCCGGAACTGGTAAAATAATAACAGGCTTTGAATTTTGCTTCAAAGCCTGTTACTGTAGGGGGCTGACTTCAAAGGCTTTTCCCGCCCTTGTTCTGCTACAGTATAGCAGATAAAAGCGGGCAATGGCGGACAATCTTTACTTTGAAAACGAAAAACCCGCAATAATCTTGTTTGCCCCGAACGATTTAACCAGGCTTCCAACCGCCGCGTCACGGATATTTTTGCATTGCCTTTCGGAATAATGGTTGCGTGCCGAAACTTGTTCCCATTTCAGCCCGTGTAAGTAGTAGTCCGTTACAATCGCTTTCAGCTTGTATTCCAGGCCGGAAATTTCCCGCAGGATTTCCACTTTCAGCGTCTGCAACTCCGCGATCTTTGCCGTGTAATAGTCTATGTTTTCCGCTATTCCATCCGGCAAATTCAAGGCCACGGCCTCCACGGCGTTTGAAATATGGTTTTTCCCTTTCGGCATCCCGTCCAGTCTTTGCCCGCCGATCGTGTCATAGTAGCTTTCCAGTTCTTCTACCATGCTCCGGTAATACCTGATTTCTCCATCAATATTCCGGTAAAACATCAGGGCGGCCAAAACGTCTTTTTTGTCCATTTCCTATACCTCCGATTTCCGGCGGTTCCTTTGAAGTCATAAAAACGGGTATAAGGCATAGCCCCCGCCCCCACAGCGGCTATGCCTTTTCCTTGCTTATTTCAGCTTCCGCGCCCGCGCTTTTTCATCGTGCGCCCCTCCTATTTCAGCTTTCTTCCGCAGAACGGGCAACAATGGAAAATCATGTGTTCAACTGCTCCCGTTTCCTTGTCCAGTATCATTGCCAGTTTTTCTTCCGGCTCATAGGCCAGTAAGAAGCGCCCTTCCGCCGTTGCCTGTTCCCTGTGATAGTCTGGGTTGCACCACGCACAGCCGCGCCCGCGTGGTTCCCGCTCGACATAGACGGGCTTTTCCGGCTCCTTCTGCGGCGGCTTGTCCTGCTGCTTTTCCTGCTGCCCGTCCTGGGCCGTTTCCGGCGTGTCCTGCGTCCCCTCCGCCGCCGTGGCGGTATCTGTATCCCCTGCGGCTTCCGGCGCGTCCTGGGCGGCTTCCTTGGCCGTCTGGGCGGCTCCTTCCTCCGCCGCGTCAAGTTCCATTTGCCCTTCCAGCGGCTTTCGTGCTTCTTCCTCCTGTTTCAGCGCCTTTGCATCGTTTATGGACAGCACGCCCATTTCTTCCAGCGTGTCCGCCGCCCGCGCCTGGTAGTCCGGGGACAGCCCGGACAGTTCATAGGCCGTTGACACGCCCAGCCGCTTTGCCTTAAATGCCTGCATTAGTTCCGGGCATAGGTTGTTCTTTATGCTCTTGTACCGCCCGATCTGGGCTTCCGTGATCCCTGTAAATTCCGCCGTGATCCAGCGCGTGCGGCCCTCCACTTCAACTTCCTTCCGCAGTTCCGCGATCAGCGCTTCCGTGCGCAAGGTTTCTTCCATCTTCTCCCAGTCTGATTTTTCGCGGAAGCCGTTTGCAAAAATCAGGGCCAGACGGTCAAGGATCGTTTTCACGGTTCCTTCTTCCTCCGCCGCCCGCGTTACGCACGGCACGCGCCGGAACTGTGCCAGGCCGTCTTCCACCAGGGCCATACAGGCCAGGCGGCGGCGGTGTCCGGCCACCACGCAGAATTTGTCCCCGTCCCGCTCCACAAGCAGCGGTTGCAGCAGTCCCACGATTGCAATAGACTGTTTCAGATCGTTTATGTACTGCGTGGAATAGAAGTTTTCCTGTGAAGGAATCAGATCGTAAACGTCAAGCGTCAACTGTTCCATTCCATCCGCCGTGCGCGGCTCTTTCTCCCGCTCCACGGCTGCCGCCTTTGAACGTTCGCTCAAAAGCTGGTGCAAATCAAATTTTGCCACTTTGTTTCACCCTTCTTTCCTGTTCCATCCGTTTTATTCCCTCTAATTCCGCTTCTGTTGGTATGTACATATCTTCACCCGGCCATCAGAATTTGCATTGCTGCCCTTCGTCCGCTATCAGCGGTATTTCTGCTACGCCTATCGGTCTGCATTTTCTGGCGCAGTTGTAGCAAGATTTTATGGGCCCCTTTTTCACGGCTTCTAAAATGATGCTGTATAAATCGCTCATTCTTTCACTTCTTTCTTTGTGTCCGATTCGGTCACGGGTCGCACGCTCAAAAGCGCCACGCCGTCCGCCTGCAAGGCCGCCAGGTATTCTTCCACCAGGGCCGCATAATCAATGGCCGCATTGGAACGCTTGGAATATACCGTGATAGGAAGTCGGGCAAACGTGCTTTCGCTTACCTTCCTGGACGTGCGGATCTTCGTGCGGAATACCGGGTATATCCCGGACGCTTCCAACTGGGCCGCGCCCTGGGCGTGGGCTTCGTTCCGCTTGTCGTACTTCGTAATGAAGCACCCCCGGAAGGTCAAGGCCGGGTTAAGGTCTTCCCGCGTGAACTCGATCTGTTCCGCCAGTTCCGCCAGCCCTTCCGTTGTGTTATCATCCACTTCCAGCGGTACGATCACGTCATTGCTGGCAACCAGGGCGTTGATCGTGGATATGTTAATATCCGGCGCGTTGTCAATCACGCAGAAGTCATACTGCCCGCGCACCTGTTCAAGCGCCTTTTTCAACCGCGTTTGCTGCTGGCGGGTCTGATCCAGCAGCACTTCCAGATTCGCTTTCAGCAGTTTCATGTTGGCCGTGATAATGTCCAGTCCGGGGAAGTCCGTGTGCTGGATCAAGCTGCCCATATCCGGGCGGCGGGCGGTCATGATTTCATCAATCCCGGCCCCGTCTTCATCCCTGCGGCGGTATCCTCTGGAAGCGTCCCCCTGCTTGTCATTGTCCACCAGCAGGACGCGGAAGCCCTTTTCCGCCAGCAGATGCGCAATAGCCACGCTGGAAATGGTCTTTGCCACGCCGCCTTTCAAATTGATAACCGATAAAATGCGCATATCCATTCTTTCCGTTCCTTTCTGCCCGTCCCGCCGATAGCACAGCATTTCACGCCTAAAATGGCAGAAGGTGAAACAGCACCCGTTCAAGCACCTTGCTTTCCGGGAACTTCTGCGCCAGGCGGTAAACCGCCGATTGCAGGCCCTTCCCGGCCCGCGTGCGGAAGAAGTGCTGGCGCACCGTCCAAAACCGCCTATGCTTCCNCCAGAAATGAAGTTTCCGCGNCCACGGCCCCTTCCTGTTCATCCCGGCTTCCCCTCCTTCCGNTTTGCGATAACCGCNGCTTGCGCCCGGTTCNCCCNNTCCGCCGCCGCCTGCATCCAGCCCGCCGCCGGGCGTTGCGGTCTGGGGCGCTCCCGCTCCCACTGGGCTTGCAGAAGTTCCGCTTTGCTCTTTGGGCGGTGCTTCTTCTTACCCACGGCGTTTGCGGCCCTTCTTCTTCCGCTTCTTCCGTTTCGGCGGCGCGGCCCGTTCCGGCTCCCGGTCTTGCCACGTTTCTTCCTGCAATACTTCCAGAACTTCCACGTTTTCCAGCTTGAACGTGTACGTTGCGCCGGGGTCATACGTGCCCGCCGCCCAGTCCGCCCGGAACTTTTCAAAATCGCCCTTGTAGGCGCTGGGCAACATACCGGGGCCGCCCTTATACTGTTCCGCGTGGTACATGGCGCACATAACGCGATCGTCCACCGCCTGCGGCCAGTTGAACAAATGCCAGCAGCTGTGATCGTCATACCACCAGGAAGAAAGCGTGATTTCCAGGCCGTTAAAATACTGATCCGCTTTCTGCATGGCCTTAAAGTTGTTCACCGTGAAGCCCTGCCCCCGGTATTCCTCCCGGTACGCCTGCCAGGGCCGGGCCGGGATATTGATCCGCGCCCGCACCACGCGGGGCGTGTATGTCTGGTTTGATCTATCTTCCATTGCCGTTCCTTCCCAGACTATCCGCGATCCACAGAATGGCTTCCATTGATTCTTTTATGTTCCTGTCTGTGCTGGCGGTTATCTTCAAAACCTGGGCAATGTCCCGCAATTCCTGTTCCGTTTCCAGCACCGCCGCCGGGCTGTACTTGTCCATGCAGGCCCGGCACATTTGCGATCCATCCGCGATATGAGCGCCACACAGCACGCAACGTTCCGCCGCCACCGCGCCTACCTCCTATCTTCCATTTCAGCAGGTAAAGAAGCTGTTTTATGTACGGGTGTTTCTGCCTGTATCCCACTACTGCCAGCCCTCCAACTTTTCCACGCGCCGTTCCAGGTTGTGCGCCCGCTCGATCAGGTCAAACACGCCCTGTGGCGTAAGGCCCGTTTCCTCGTACCTGTTCAGCTTCCGGGCGGCCTGCGTAACGGTTACGCCCTTGCGCAAAACCGCCTTTCCACTTGGCGCTGTTTCAGTCATGTTATAGGGCTTCTTCCGCTGCGGCTGTGTCTTCCGCTCCCGTCCCGCTCCAACCTGCGGCATGGCCTTTTTCATGTAGCTGTAGCCGGGCACGTTGTCTTTCATGATGCGGTCAATCGGTTTCACGGGGTTTCCCTCCCTTCCTGCGGCTCATCCCGGTATGCTATCCAACTTTTCCCGTAGTCCTTGAAGTCGTACCAGGTGTATTCAATTCCAGGTATATCAACCTCTCCGCCCAGTTCCGATACCACGCACCATTCCGGCTTGTCCCCGCTTTTCCCTTCCCTGATCGGAAGCACAACCACGGGTTTTCCTTTCAGTTCGGACAGTTCCGCCAGTGTCAGCGGTTCATTCCCTTTTTCCGGCTCCACGTCCGCCCCGCACCGTATCGCCAACCGCCGCAGTTTGCTTTCCCGGTATGCCGCCGCTACGTCCGCGCAATCATGCAGCACTTTCATTTGTTCCAGCATGATTTCCACGTCCGCAATTTCTTCCGCGATCTGTTCCCGGTTGTCCTTCCCTCTGGCGGCCTTGCAAAGTTCCTTTTGCAGTTCCGCCATTTCTTCAAATACCATCAGCGTTTGTGCGTCCGCGCCCCAGGCGGCCAGGGCGGCCCGGTAAATCCGCTGTTCATTCATTTTGTTCCGCTCCTTCCTGCGGCGGTATTAGCCCCAGTTCCTTTCCACAAAATTTTTTGCAAACACGTTTGCCATATCGTCTATTGTCTTGCAGGCGGAATAATCAGCGCCGTTCATAATCGCTNCCGNCGTTGTTCCCAGGAATCCTTCCCATTTCTCTTTCGGCTGCTGGTGTATGATCTCAATCAGCCGGGCCGCCAGTTCCGCGCCCGCCACCTGTTGCAGTTTCAGTTCCAGCCGTNNAATTTCTGCCGCTTCTTCCGCGTCCCGCTCCACGGTTTGCAATTTGTTCCACAAGCGCTTCTTTGCGGCCCCCAGCGTGTCCCGTGCTTCCTTGTCCGCCGCCGCGTCCGAGTGTAGCGNGTCAAGGAACATACACGCCCCGTTGAAGCGCACCCGGTACGGTTCCAGGTCTTCCGCCGTCACATATTTTCGCCCGTAGATTTCCTGCATAGAGCGCCAGACGGGCCAGGGGATAAAGGCGTACACATTCCCGATCCNGGCGCACACGCCCGCTTTTGCCCCGGCTTTCCAGTGCTGTTCCAGGCTGTCCCACTGTTCCGCCGTCAGGACGGTTTGCGCCAGCTTGTCCGTGCTGGTGTACTTTGCTTCAAAGCAGATAGAGCGCCCGCCGGACAGCGTGCCCATGAAGTCCGGCTGTGCGTGGGCAATGAAGCGGCCCTTAAAAATGCCCCGGTCTTTCTTTTCCAGCACCATAAAGGGTTCCGGCATCTTCTCCACATACGCGATCCCCTTCTGCTTGTAGACGGCGCACGCGGTCTTTATGAAGCCCTCAAAGAAATGCCCCTGGGAATTGTTCTTCTTTCCCCGCCAGCTGTCCAGCGCTTTTTTTCTTTGCTTGTCGTTCATCCCTGCTGCCCTCCTTTTTCCCGCCGATCGTACAGCGGCATATACCCCAGCCAGTTACGGTTCAGCACATAGGCCGCCGGGGCTTCATCTTCCGCCGCCGGGCATTTCAGCTTCATACAGGCCGTTTTGCTGTACAGCCCCGGCGGAACGTCCGTATAGGACGCATACAGCGGCTTCCCGGTCGCTTCGGCTTCTTCCCGGCGCAATGATACGGCCATCCGTTCCGCCACTGTCTTTCCGCGTCTTTTCATTCCTGCGGCCCCCTCTTTTCGTCAAACCAGGTTGCTTCCATATCCGCTAAATGCAGATGCAGGGCAAGCGGGCATTTCTCCCACGCCTGGGACAAGCTGCGGCCCGCGCCCGCTCGACTGTCAAAAGCGCCCATGTGCCAGGAAATAGCCGTGATTTCTTCATCCGTCAACGGCATATGCCGCAGAATCAGGATCACGGACTTTTCCCCGTGGCCGATCGGGAATTGTTCGTTGTGGCGGTATCCGTCTTCCGTCTTTTCGTACAGATGGATCTTGCACACGTCATGAAGCAGGGCGGCAATAGTCAGCGTGTCCATATCCGCCGCCGGGCAACGCTTCACCAGCCGCCGAAACACGTTCAAGGAATGTTCCAGCAGGCCGCCCGCATAGGCTCCATGGTATTTCGTGCTGGCCGGGGCCGTGTAAAAGTCCGTGCTTTCCAGCCATTCCAGCAGCTTTTGTACGCCGTCCCGCTCCACAAATGACAGCAGGTGTATAAATTCCTGCTTCCGTTCCTCCATGTCCGGGTAGCGGCTCATTTCCCGCAGAAAACCCTCATCTTTCCCGTTCAGCTTCCCACAATCCGCAAAAGAGAAGTTTTTTCCCATCTTGTGCGCCCGCTCGATCTCATAGCGCATACCCTCCGAAATTCCATAGCGCCCGCCGATCATGATACATTCGCACGGTTCCAGCAGATGCAGGCCCGCTTCCATCCCCAGAGCGCGTTCCTCCGGGTTCCGATCGTCCAGGGCTTGCGTTATGTACAGATGCGGCGTGATCGGCACAAGCCCCCGCCGGACGGCCCGCCCGGTCAGTTCCTGTGCGTACTTGACGTTGCGGGCCACGTCCCCCCGGTATGGGCTGCACACGTAGCACAGTTTTTCTTCCATTGGTGTTACCTCCTTCACATTTTCGGCCCACGGAAGATCGCCAGCATGGACGGGAAGGGGGCCGGATCTTTCCCGCCGCCGAACTTCAAGCGGCCTTTGATAAAGCGGATTTCCGCCCGGTTCATGATGAAGTCATGAAAATAGGTTGTATCCGTTCGGGCCGGGATCAGCAGCACCACGATCGTTCCATCCTTGCACCCTTCCCGATAGCACTTTTCAACCCATTTGTACAGCACCCGGCCATAGGGCGGATTGCAAAATACCCTGTAGCCCCCCCAGTCCTGGGCCAGCCCGTCTTCCGCTTCCGTGAAATACTTTTCGCACTTGTGGTTTTCATCGTTCGCGCACGGGTCAAGCGTGAAATTAAATTCAGCGTCCAGGCTGTCAAANAAGTCCTGCGGCGTGGCCCATACTCCCGTTGCGCTGCTGAACATTACTTCTTTATTCACGTTTCTTCCGTCCTTTCTTGCTTTTCTGTTTCTTTTCTGGCTTTTTCCACATTTTCAAGTAGATATGCCAGCCTGTTTCTTCGTAATATTCCGGCTTTATTTCCGTGATCGTGTAGCCGGGGAACTGCTTCTGGAAGAAGTCCCGCCCCTGATCCGTTGACTTTGCCAGGGCTTCAACCTTCTTTTTCGTGTGCTTGTGGTCTGCTGGCGGACGTTCCACTGGCCGCACAAGGTTCCTGGAACTGCTCCACCGCTTCTTCCCCCTGGGGTTCTTCATAACGTACTTGCACAGCGCTTCAATGCCGTTTTCGTTGGTCTGGATGCGGTCAGCGTTGACGTAGCCCATCCGCTCCACTGTATCCCCGTAGCTGTGATCCGCGTCATACTTCCGCCAGTTAATCCGTTCCGCCGTCCACATCATTTCCACTTCGTCCCGGTCAAGCCCGGCGTTCATAATGACATGGTGGTGTATGCGGACGGGGCTTCCCGCGTGGTCTGGATCGTCTTTGGCGTACCCGTATTCTGTGACAAGGATATATTTCAGCGGCGGAAGCCCTAACTTCTTCCGGCGGTATGCTACGCGGTTCAGATAGTTTCCGATCCGCCGCTCTGCTTCCTCCACCGTCTGGGGAAGGTGCTTTGCGCTGTATGTAAGTGTGACGTGAAGATCCCCGGCTCCGAAATTCCCGTTGCCCAGCTGCACAAGGTAACGTTTAGAGTTTTTTTCGTTCAAGTCCTTTTGCTTTGGTTCTGATACCCGTTGACGCTTCCGGCGCTTCCCTCTCACGGCCCGTTCCGCGCTTTCCGTGCGGGGGATAATGTCAACCTCCCTATAGCCGCCGCAGTCAACCTTCTTTTCCCTGTAAAACATGATCCGGCTCCTTCCGGCTGCGCTGCCGCGCTGGCGGGCCTGGGGTCATACTTTCCCTTGATCCGCTATTCCCATATATTGACAGCTTCCAGGCTTTCCCCGGAAAGTTAATACCCCATACAAGCCCGTAACGCGGGCGCAAAACCCGCAGAAATAAAGGCGCTTTCCGCCTTTTTACGCTTGCTTTTGTGCCGTCAATGTGGTATAATTTTTCTTGCAGAATTGTCTTTATATCACATCTTTGGCACGGCTTTGACTATGGCGGCAACCATAGTCAAAGCCTTTTCCTTTTACCATTCGCCCGGCGCGTCTTCATCTTCCGCCGAAACGGTACACCAGCCGCAAAGATCGGTTTCTTCCAGAAATGCGCCGCCGCTTTCGTCCATGCAGAAGTAAAAAGTTCCCCCGTTCCTGCTTTCCAGGCTCTTGCACCAGTCACACGCCGCGCAATGGCGGATAGCGTCCCCGTTGTAGTCCCGTTCCAGTTCGTCCACGATTTCACCCCATTAGAAAAGCCTGTAATTTAACGGTGCATCCAGCATTGCCCAGCGAAACGCTTTATCATCCGCCGAAATAAGCCCTTGATCTTCCAGTCTGAAACGTTCTTCATAATCCCAAACTGTCCGCTTGTCCGAAACAAAGCAAACCGGGCTATNTTTATCCCATTTCNGCATAATTTCCCAGTGTTCCGGGTATTTCTTGCGCAAGTTCCGCAGTTGCTTAATGCTCTGGTTTGGACAGAACCAGCGCCCGCCGCGTGTGCTGTCCGTGTAGATCGGGGACAGCAACCCGCGNTCCTCGCACCACTGGCGGCAATGCGCTTCCGTCCACCCGGCTTCAATCAACGGGCTTAATTTTGTTTCGGATATGTTGTTGTAGCTCCCTGGTTCGTCCACCGCNATTCCCAGGTATGTAATAGCGCCTTTTTGCGCTGTCTGCATCGGGCGTACTTTCAGCGCCTTTTGCAGTTCACAGCCTACTTTCGGCCCTTTGGTCNTAGGCCATCCCACAATTTCCCCGATCCTGTTCCCTCTTGTTCTCTTGTGGTAGAAAACGCTTTCTGCGGTCTGCTTTGTTCTGATATGCTGGACTTCCAGCCCCCAGCGCTCTTTTATGATCCTGTCTGCTTTTGCCTTAAATTCCACCATCGGCGGCAAGTCAGCTGGAATTGTGTCTGTTGCCCAGACTTCCGCGTGTACAACGCGGTCAAGCGGCCAGCCCAATTCTTCAATAGCGCCCAGGCACGCCAGGGAATCTTTGCCGTATGACAGGGAAAGAACATAATCCATGCAGCTACCCCCGCCGCCGAAAATCCGCCGCGTTCGGGCAAGTCTTCCAATGCGGTACAAAGCCCAGCGGCGTTTCCAGTTTCGCTTCCCGCGTTGCCACTTCATCCGGGCGAGCTTCCCGGCCTTTCAGCGTTCCCCCTTCATCCGTGAAAAAGAGATCCTTTCCGTCCCCCTCAATCACGAAAACTGGTTCCGGGTCAATCGGCATTAACTTTCCCGCCGCCGTGCGTATCCAGTCAATTTGCCGCCCGCACCCTTTGCATACACTCATTGTTTCGCTCCTTCCCACGGCTTCCAGCCGTCTTCCCGCACCTGGAAAGCGTCCCCCAGCTGTACCGTGTCCGGGAAATTCGCCTGTGTGGTCTTTATGGCGTACTTGTCAATTTCCGTGGCCCAATACGCCGCCACCCATGCCCCCAGCTTGTCCAGCGCCAGCCGCCCGCAACTCATACCGTCATACATAGACAGCACTTCCAGGGGCTTTTCCGTTATCCCTGGGCAGTAGGAAAGAATATGGGCTATAACGTCCACCGTCCAGCCGTTGCCCAGTTGTCTATATGCCTGCGTGTCACTTACCGGGAATATGTATGAATCCGGCACGGTTTGAAGCCGTTTGCACTCTAAAACAGTCAGTTTTCGGATAATATAGAAGCCGTCCGCCAGCTTGATCGGGTATTGTTCGCCCTTGATCATGATCCGCCCGTCCCGGACTTCATAGATCACGCGCCTGCGGCCCCCGATTTCCGCCGTCATTTGCCCTTCTGCATCGAAAGTTATAGGG
>NZ_CAJMXG010000002.1:0-45059 GCF_905219725.1 Oscillibacter sp. CU971 | reverse complement strand
GGAAGCGCCCTTCCTCCGGGTCCGGGGACAGCGGCAGGGGGATTTCTACCGCCTGGAATTTGAAAACAGCTGCGCCCCCGGCCCGCCGCCGGAGCCGGGGACGGGGCTGCGGAACATCCGGGCGGCGGCGGAGAAGTACGGTGGGGCGGTGGCCTACGAGAAATCCGGAGGGCGCTTCCGCCTGGATGTGCTGCTGAACATCTCAGGACATAAGAGCGGCAGCTCAGGGCAAAGCCCTTGAAAACCGGCGGGGAGGTGCTACACTGGATGACAAGAAAGGAGGGGTTCTTATGATCCCAATTTCCAGCAGCAGTTCCCGGCCCGCCGCAGCGCCTGCCCTTCAGGGAGCCGAACGGACCGCAAAGACCCGTCCCGCGTCCCAGCCCGCCTCCAAGGCCCCGCTGAGACCTGTCAAGGACGAATACGTCCCGGAGGAAAAGCAAGCGTCCTATGGCCGCTATTGGCTGGGGAAGGACGAGGACGGAAGCCCCAAAATTTACTTTGACGACCCCGAGGCGGCGGAGGACGCCCCTGTTTCCCCGGAGGCTCCCAAGGCGGAATACCCGGACGGGGAAAAGGAGCCCATGTCTCCGGAGAAGGCCGGCCCGCCGGACAAGGGCGGCAGGGAGGAGAAATGCGTCAGCAATACCGACGCGGTGGACCGGGAGATCAGGAAGCTGAAGGAAAAAAAGGAAAAGCTGGAGGCCAAGCTCGACCGGGAGACCGACGAAACGAAGCGGGGGGACCTGGAACGTCAGCTGGCCCAGGTGGACAGTGAGCTGAGTCAGAAGGACAACGACGCCTACCGCCGCCAGCACACGAAGTTTACAAACGGCTGAGCGCATCAAAAACGTGCTGCCTGAAAGCGCATGGATCGGAAACGAGCTGCGAGAGAAACCCCTCGGGGGTTTCTCTCGCTTTTCATCGGAAATTTTTCTCCGCGCTGATATTTTACAAGCCATTCGACGGGAAAGGTGCTATAATGAACCGGAGGAAAGGGGGGAGGAGCCTGTGAGAAACGAGCCCGGTACGGCGGTCTACGACCAGGAGCTGCGCCTGGAGGCGTACCGCTTCCACCGCTGCTCCTTCCCCAAGCATTTCCACGAGTACTACGTAATCGGCTACATCGCGGATGGGCAGGGGCTTTTGATTTGCAGGNATGTGCGGTATGCCTTGGAAAAGGGAAACCTCATCCTTTACAATCCCGGGGACCTCCACTCCTGCTCCGAAAACGGCGCGCCCCCGGACTACTGGGGCCTCCACATTCCCCGGGAGACCATGCTGGATCTGACCGGGGAGCTGACGGGACGGCGGACGCTGCCGGTCTTCTCCCGGAACGTGGTTTCCGACCCGGAGGCCGCCTGGGATTTCCGGGCCCTCCACCGGCAGATCATGGACGGTTCCCGGGAGTTCGGCAAGGAGGAGCGGCTGCTGCTCCTGCTCTCCCGGCTGCTGCGGCTCTGCGGCCAGCCCTTCCAGGCCTCTCCTCCCGCCGGGAGGGAGGCGGTGGAGCGGGCCCGCGCTTTTATGGAGGAGCACTGTGGGGAGCGGATCACCCTGGAGCGGGTGGCCGGGGAGGCGGGGCTGAGCAAGTCGGCCCTTCTCCGGGCCTTCGCCAGGGAGAAAGGGGTCACGCCCTACAACTACCTGGAGAGCCTGCGGATCGGCGAGGCGAAGAAGCTGCTGGAGCAGGGCGTCCCTCCCGCTGAGGCGGCCTTGCGGACCGGCTTTTCCGACCAGAGCCACTTCACCAACTATTTCAGCCGCTTTATCGGCCTGTCCCCCGGGGCCTACCGGGAGATTTTCACAGAGAAGGAGAGAACCGCCCATGAGAAATGACCGGGCAAGGGGCCACGCCGCGGCCCTCTTTACCATCTTGATTTGGGGGACCACCTTTATTTCCACCAAGGTGCTGCTGCGGGGGTTCCAGCCGGTGGAGATTTTATTCATCCGCTTTCTCTTAGGGCTCGCGGCCCTGTGCCTGGCCTGTCCCCGGCGGATGAAGGGCGTCACGCGGCGGCAGGAGCTGATCTTCGCCGGGGCGGGCCTTTGCGGCGTGTGCCTGTACTACTTGCTGGAGAACATCGCCCTGACCTACACGCTGGCTTCCAACGTGGGGGTTATCCTCTCCGTTATCCCCTTCTTCACGGCGGTGCTGNCCCACCTGTTTTTGAAGGAGGAGCGGCCCGGCGGCGGCTTCTACCTGGGCTTTGTGGTGGCGATGGCCGGCATCTCCCTCATCAGCTTCAGCGGCTCCCGGCTGGAGCTGAATCCCGTGGGAGATCTGCTGTCCCTGCTGGCGGCCATGGTCTGGGCCTGCTACGTGATTTTGACCCGGAAGATCAGCGCCTGGGGGTGGAACACCATTCTCACGACCCGGCGGACCTTCTGCTGGGGCATTTTGTGGATGGTCCCGGCCCTGTTCTTCTTCGACTGCCGCCTGGGCCTGGAGCGCTTTGCCAACCCGGTGTACCTGGGGAACCTGCTTTTCCTGGGCTTTGGCGCGTCGGCGCTGTGCTTTGTCACCTGGAACCTGGCGGTGAAGCTGCTGGGGCCGGTGAAGACCAGCGTGTATACCTACCTGGCCCCGGTTATCACCATCGCGGCCTCGGTGCTGATTCTCCACGAGCCCATCACGCCCCTGGCGGCCCTGGGGGCCGCGCTGACCCTGGCGGGGCTGCTGCTGTCCCAGGGGAAGGATTTGCTGAAAAAAGAGCGGGCGAAGTGAAGACTCGCACCGCGCAAGAAAGCGCCGGACCCATGAGGGTCCGGCGCTTTTTTGTATAGGAGAGGCTCAGGCGTTCTTCGTCCGGGCGGAGGTCCGGCCCTCGGGCTGGATTTCCCCGGCGGCAAGCAAAGCCCGCTTTGTCAGCGCCGGGCCCACCAGCTCATACACCAGCACGGAGAACAGGACCACGCTCCGCACCACCGCGCCGTCGGTCAGGGCCTGGGCGGTGATGGCCATGCCCAGGGCTACGCCGGCCTGGGGCAGCAGGGTGATGCCCAGGTATTTTGTGATGTTCCCGCCGCAGCCGCTGAGGGCGCAGCTGCCGTAGGCTCCCACGTATTTGCCAAGGGAGCGGACGAGGATGTAGATAAAACCGATGAGCAGCACGGAAGGGTTCCGCAGCACGGACAAATCCAGCTCCGCGCCGGAGAGGACGAAGAACAGCACGAACAAGGGGGCGGTCCAGCCGTCCACCCGGGCCATCAGCTCCTCAGAGAAGCCGCAGATGTTGCAAAACAGCGTCCCGGTCATCATGCACACCAGCAGCAGCGAGAAGCCGCAGTGGACGCCGCCCACCTCGAACTCCTTCATGGACAGCCCCACCGTCAGCAGGACGAAGCCGATGGAGATGGTCAGGCGCTTGCTCCGGGAGTGGAAGAACTGCTCCACCCAGTAGAGGGCCACCCCCGCCAGGGCCCCCAGCCCCAGGGAGAGGACGANCTCCACCACCGGCTCCACCAGCACCGTCACCACGCTGACGGTCCCGCTTTCCAGCGCCATGGCCACGCCGAAGGAGGCGGAGAACAGTACCAGGCCCACCGCGTCGTCAATGGCCACCACCATCAGAAGGAGGCGGGTCATGGGGCCGTCGGCCTTGTACTGCCGGACCACCATCAGCGTGGCGGCGGGGGCCGTGGCGGCGGCGATGGCGCCCAGGGTGATGGCGGAGGACACGGAGATGACCTCCGGCCGGATCAGGTGCAGGAGAATCAGCGCCAGGTCCAGCAGCACCGTGGCGGTCACGGCCTGGAGGATGCCCACGATGATGGCCTGGCGGCCCATGGCTTTCAGCTGGCTCACCCGGAACTCGTTGCCGATGGTGAAGGCGATGAAGCCCAGGGCCACCTGGGAGAGGATGTTCAGGCGCTCCACCGCCTCCATGGAGGGGAAGCCCAGGCCGCCGGCGCCCAGCGCGCCCAGGCAGAAGGGGCCCAGCAGCAGACCCGCCACCAGATAGGCGGTGACGGCGGGCAGCTTCAGCCGCTTGGCCACCCGGGACAGCAGCAGCCCCCCGATGAGGGCGGCGGACAGGCTGATGAGAATTTCCATATGGCGTTACCTCGGTTCTTAAATTATGTATATGATGATGTAAGATAGCACCGCAGCCGGAAATCGTCAAGAACAGAGGCCACAAAAATTGAAGGAAAAGGCCCGGCTTTTTCGCTGTTTTTTCAAAGGAAACCGTGTGCCGCCCCGCGCATGCTTATGCGGCGCTGAAAGGCGAAAGGGACGGCCGGTTGGCCGTCCCTTGGTTTTGGTGAGATCCCGCCCCTCATTCGGGCAGGCGCTGGTAGATTTCCATTTCCCGGTGGAGCCGGTCCGCCAGCTCCTGGGAGCAGTCCCCCGGCAGGGCCCGCCAGCGCCAGTTTCCGCCCAAGGTGGAGGGGGTGTTGATCCGGCCCTCACTGCCCAGGCCCAGCAGGTCCTGAAGCTGCATCACCGCCAGGTCCGCCGCAGAGGCCCAGGCGGAGCGCATCATGCCCCAGTGGTAGCCCTCCTGTTCATTGAGGCGGAGATAGGCTTTCGCCAGCTCCACGTCCTCCGCCGGGGCGGAGGCCATCCAGCCCAGGATGGTGTCGTTGTCGTGGGTGCCGGTGTAGGCCACGCAGTGGGGGGTGTAGCAGTGGGGGAGGTAGCCTCCGCCGGTGTCCCGGCTGTCGAAGGCGAACTCCAGCACCTTCATGCCGGGGTAACCCGTCTCCTCNAGCAGCTTCCGGACGGAGGGGGTGAGGAAGCCCAGGTCCTCGGCGATGATGTCCCGGGGGCCCAGGGCCGCCTCCACGGCCCGGAAAAAGCCGATGCCGGGGCCGGGCCGCCAATGGCCGTTCCGGGCGGTAGCATCCCCGGCGGGGATGGCGTAGTACTCGTCAAAGCCCCGGAAGTGGTCGATCCGCAGGGTGTCGTAGAGCTGGAACTGGGCGGCGATGCGGCGAATCCACCAGCGGTAGCCGTCGGCCTTCATGGCCTCCCAGTCGAAAAGGGGGTTTCCCCACAGCTGTCCGTCGGCGGCGAAGCCGTCCGGCGGGCAGCCCGCCACCTCCGTGGGCCGCCCGGTGGCGTCCAGCTGAAACTGCTCGGGGCTGGCCCAGACATCGGCGCTGTCGATGGAGACGTAGATGGGCAGGTCCCCGATGATGGAGACGCCTTTTTNGTTGGCANATNCCTTCAGGCTCCACCACTGGCAGAAAAAGAGGAGCTGTACTCGGGTCCAGAAGTCGATTTCTCCGGCCAGCTCCTTCCGGGCCCGCTCCATGGCGGCAGGGCGGCGAAGGCGCAGCTCCTCCGGCCACTCCAGCCAGGGAGCTCCGTCATACCGGTCCTTCAGGGCCATGAACAGGGCGTAGTCCTCCAGCCAGTCCGCCTTCCAGAGGACGCCCCGCAGCTGGAATAAGTCTCNCCGTTTCAGACGGGAACAGGCCAGGCGCNGGACCGCAAAGCGGTTTCGGTAAAGGGCCTCATAATCCACCCGCTCCGGGTCGCTTCCCCAGTCCAGGGACTGGTATTCCTCCGGCTCCAGAAACCCCCATTCGGCCAAGGTGTCCAAGTCGATGAAATAGGGATTTCCGGCGAAGGAGGAGAAGGACTGGTAGGGGGAGTCCCCGTAGCTGGTGGGACCCACCGGCAGAATCTGCCAGCAGGACTGCCCGCCCNGGACCAGGAAGTCCACAAACTCCCGGGCGGCGGCTCCCAGCGTCCCAATCCCATAAGGGGAGGGCAGGGAGGAAATGGGCATCAGGATACCGGCTTTTCTCAAGTTGGCATCCCCTTTCTTGTTGAAGTCAAGGGGCGGTTACGCCTCCAGCCTGGCGACGCTCTCGCCGGGGATGAGCTGGAAGGGCACCACCTCGTGTACGGGAGCCTGTCCCCGCCGCTCAATGCCCCGCAGCAGCACGTCCACCCCCCGCTCCGCCAGGCGCTGGGTGTCCTGGCGGACGGTGGTGAGCCGGGGGACGGAGTAGCTGGCCATGGGGATGCCGTCGTAGCCCACCACGGAGATGTCCTCCGGCACCCGCCTGCCCCGGTCCCGCAGGGCCCGGACAGCCCCGATGGCCATGACGTCGCTCATGGCGAAAATGGCCGTCAGGTCCGGGCGGCGGTCCAGCAGCCGCTCCGTGGCGGCGTAGGCGTCGGCCATGGAGTAGCGGCAGGGNTCGCACTGGCGCTCCGGGTCGAAGGGCAGGCCCAGGCGCTGAAAGGCCCGGCGGCAGCCCTCCAGGCGGCGGTAGCTGATTTGGGAGCAGGACCAGTTGCCGCCCAGGAGGCAGATGCGGCGGTGGCCCTGTCCGGCCAGAAATTCGATGACTTGGGCGGAGGCCTCGCCGTCGTCGGTGGTCAGGGAGGACAGATTTTCAAAGTGAAGGTCCCTGGCGGTGTTAGTCAGCAGCACGCAGGGGACGGCAATGGGCTGAAACCGGGCCCGGAAAAGCTCCAGGTCCCCGCCCAGGAAGAGGATGCCCAGGGGCTTGCGCTCCCGGCAGAGCTGGAGGGCGTAGCTTACCTCGTCGGCGTCCTCGTCCAGGTAGTAGACCACGGCGTCCCGCCCGCTGTCCCGGAGGAGGGCCTGGACCCGTTCCACCAGGTCGGCGAAGAGCATGTTCTGGGTGCCTTTCACTAAAATGGTGATGCCGGTCCCGGCCTGCTGTTTTAAGTGCTTGGCGTTGTTGTTGGGCTGGAAGCCCGGGGCCTCCACCACCGCCAGGACCTTCCGCCTGGTCTCGTCGCTGACGTCGGGGTGGTCGTTGAGCACCCGNGACACGGTGGCTACGCCGTACCCGGACAGCCGGGCGATATCCTTGATAGTCATTCCGCGTCCCTCCTTGCGTATTTTTCAAAGGGGGAATCCCCCCTGCCGTATTTTAACCCTTAACAGCGCCTGCCGCAACCCCCTTGATAATGTATTTTTGGCAGCTGAGGTAGAACACCACAATGGGGATGATGGCCATGACCAGGGAGGCCATGATGGCGCCCATGTCCACCCGGCCATAGGAGCCCTGCATCCGCTGGATGGTGATGGGGATGGTGCTGAACTTGTTCAGATCCAGAGTCAGGTAGGGAAGCAGGAAGTCGTTCCAGATCCACATGGTCTCCAGGATGCCCACGGAGATATAGGTGGGCTTCATAATGGGCAGCACCACGGAGAAGAAGGTCCGCAGGGGGGAGCAGCCGTCGATCATGGCGGCCTCCTCGATCTCAATGGGGATGGACTTGACGAAGCCGCAGAACATGAACACCGCCAGCCCCGCGCCAAAGCCCAGGTAGATGATNACCAGCCCNCAGGGGGTNCCCAGGCGCAGCCGGTCCGTCNNCAGGGAGAGGGTGAACATCACCATTTGGAAGGGGACCACCATGGAAAAGACGCACAGGAGGTACAAAAGCTTGGTGGCGGTGCTCTTCACCCGGGTGATATACCAGGCGAACATGGAGGTGCAGAGCAGGATGACCACCACGGACCCGACGGTCATCACCACGGTCCAGAGGACGGACTCCAGGAAGTTGTACTTCTCCATGGCGTTGGCAAAGTTCTCCAGGGCCACCCAGGTCTTCTCCGAGNGGAGCTTGAAGGGCTCCAGGTTGATAAAGGCCTTTTTCTTAAAGGAGTTGATGAGGACGATAAAGAGCGGGGCCACGTAGAAAATGGAGATTATGGTGAACAATATAGTGGCGAACCAGCCGCCTCTCGCTTTGCGTTTCATTACTGCTGCACCTCCTTGGAGCGGGTCATTTTCAGCTGGATGAGGCCCAGGGCCACCACCAGGACGAAGAACACCACGGCCTTGGCCTGGCCCACGCCCTGATAGCCCACCCGGCCGTAGAATGTGTTGAAGATGTTCAGCGCCAGCATCTCCGTCTGCTTCATGGGTTCGCCGGCGGTGAGGGAGAGGTTCTGGTCAAAGAGCTTGAAGCCGTTGGTCAGGGTCAGGAAGGTGCAGATGGTGATGGAGGGCATCATATTGGGGATGGTGACGTTCCACAGCCGCTGCCAGCCGTTGGCCCCGTCGATTTCCGCCGCCTCGTTCAGATCGCCGGGGATGGACTGAAGGCCCGCGATGTAGATGATCATCATATAGCCGATCTGCTGCCAGCAGATCAGGATAACCAGGCCCCAGAAGCCGTATTTAGCGGAGATTTTCAGCGCCAGGTCGTACCGGGAGAGCAGCCCGTTGAAAATGAGCTGCCACACGTAGCCCAGNACGATGCCGCCAATGAGGTTCGGCATAAAGAAGACCGTGCGGAAAATGTTCGTGCCCCGGATCTCCCGGGTCAGCACCAGGGCCACGGCGAAGGCGATGACGTTGATAAGGATCAGCGTGGTCACGGTAAACAGGGCGGTGAAGAGGAAGGCGTGGGCGAATTCCCCGTCCTGAAAGGCCCGGACGTAGTTCTGCACGCCGTTGAATTTCGCGTCGGTGACGGTGCGGAAGTCGCAGAAGGACAGGTAGATGCCCATGAGGAAGGGCACGATGAAGCCGATGAGGAAAGCCAGGAACGTGGGCCCCAGGAAGACGGGGAAATAGCGCTTGATGGATTTTTCCATGGCTGGCGGAAGCCTCCTTCACAAGTTGATGGACCGTTGGACCGGCGGGACAAGAGCCGTGTAAAGCGGCACGGCGCGCCTCCCTCCGGCCCAGGGCGGGAAAGAAGGGGCGGGCGGTCTCCCGTCCGCCCCGGTATGGCGTTGTCTCTTACTTGGATTTCTCAGCGGCCCAGTTGTCCACGAAGGCGGCCCGTACGGTCTCCCAGTTGGCGTCGGTCTGGTCGGCGGCGTAGGCGGTCAGGGCGGAGCCCAGGACGTTCTTCCACTCCTCGGAGGGCATGGTGGGGAAGCACCACTTGATGCTGGTGGTTCCGTTGGCCACGTATTCGTTGGCAATGTTCACCAGCAGGTTGCTGGATTCCAGGTTGCCCTTGAAGGGGATGACGAAGCCCATGTGATCGCCGGAGCAGAGATACTCCAGGCCGGTCTCGGAGGTGACGCACCAATACATGAAGTCCAGGGTGGCCTGGATGTCCTCAGGCTTGGCGTTTTTGTTCACGCACCAGTAGTTTTCCGTGCCGGTGCACAGGCCTTGCTTGGCCTCGTCGCCCACGCCGATATAGATGGGCAGCATGCCCAGGTTCTCCTCACCGATGTCGGCCACGTCGCCGAAGGCCCAGGTGCCGTTTTGATAGAAGACGGCCTGCTCGGTGACGAACTCCGCCACGGAGTCGTCGCCGGTCTTGGCGGAGAGCAGGGTGGGGGCGCAGGTGCAGTTGTTGATATACAGGTCCCACACAGCCCGGTAGTTGTCCAGGTAGGTTCCCTTGATGGCGTCGGTGTTGCCGATGCCGTCGGCCTCGTACTCGAAGTAGATGGGCAGGTTCGCCAGGNGGGTCTTGAAGCGCCAGTCGGAAGAGCCGTCCATGCCGGCGGAGGTGAAGGCGGAGAAGCCCAGCTCATCCTTCCGGGCGGTGATGTCCTCGGCCACCTTTTTCAGGTCGGCGAAGGACTTGATGTCGTCGGCGGAGTACCCGGCCTGCTCCAGCAGGGCCTTGTTGTAAATCAAGCCGTAGGTCTCGATGACGTAAGCGATGCCGGACATGGAATCGCCATCCATCAGGGCGAAGTCCTGGCTGGAGAGCTCCCCGGCCAGGGCGGAGCCGCTGAGGTCATAGCAGTAGTCCTTCCAGTTGGCAAGACCCACGGGGCCGTTGACCTGGAAGAGGGTGGGGGCGTCGGTCTTGGCCATCTCGCTCATGAGCTGAGTCTCATACTGGCCGGAGGCGGCGGTCTGCACCTTTACCTCCACGCCGGTCTCCTGGGTGTAGAGCTTGGCCAGCTCCTGCCAGTCGGGGTCCTGTTCGGGCTTGAAGTTCAAATAGTACACGGTGCCGGAGGCGTGGAGCCGCCGGAGCCGCCGGAATCGCCGGAATCGCCGGCGGGCTGGGTATCTCCGGCGGGCTGGCTGTCGCCGCCGGTCTGGGAATCACCGCCGCCGCCGCCGCAGGCGGCCAGGGACAGGGCCATGACGAGGGCCAGGGCCAGGGTCAAGAGTCTCTTCTTCATTTCATATTCCTCCTGTTTAAAATGGTGGTCGCGCATATTCTGGAAACGTTACTGGTAACGTTTCCAGCCCGTGCCTCTATCATAGCCCGCTTTCCCTCCGGATGCAAGGGAAATTTGATGCTTTCACCAAACTTTGGAGAACTGGGTAAAAGGGGATGGGCCAATTTGTATAATATGTCCAGTGTCCAGGGGGATATTCCGGCGCCNGGCCTTTGCCGGGCGCTTATAAAAACCGCGGACCGTGGCAGACTGGAAAGAGGGCGCGACGCCCAAGACTTGGCCTTGTTTGAAAAATGCCAAAACGCCGTCTTAGGGCATCTTTTTTCACAGGAGCTGCGTTGATTTTCCTTGCCGGGCGTCAGCCCGCCTGCGAAAAATCGCCTTGTCCTGCAAAAAAATCTGCCCAAATCCGGCATTTCGTCAATTTTCAAACAAGACCTAAAAAATTCGTACAATAGGAGCAAGCTATGGAAAAAGTGGAGAGATTAGTCATTGCCCTGGGAGGGAACGCCCTCCAGTCCAAGGACAGCGGGTCTACCGCCGAGGCCCAGCTCAGCGTGGTGCGGGAGACCTGCGAGCATATCGCGGAGCTCAGTGTGGGAGGCTATGAGGTGGCCGTGGTCCACGGCAACGGCCCCCAGGTGGGCCGCATCCTCCTGGCCAGTGAGACGGCGAAGGAGGTGGTCCCCGCCATGCCCTTCGACGTGTGCGGGGCCATGAGCCAGGGCTATATCGGCTACCACATCCAGCAGGCNCTGCGCTACGCCCNGGCCAAGCGGAACAAGAACACCCCCGTGGTGAGCCTGGTGACCCAGATGGTGGTGGAGGCGGACGACCCGGCGTTTCAGAATCCCAGCAAGCCCATCGGGCCCTTTTACAGCCGGGAGGAGGCCGAGGCCATCCAGCGGGAGAAGGGCTATGCCATGAAGGAGGACGCCGGGCGGGGCTGGCGCCGGGTGGTGCCCTCGCCCCTGCCCCGGCGGATTGTGGAGATCGGCCAGGTGCGGGACCTGTGGGACAAGACCATCGTCGTCACCTGCGGCGGCGGGGGAGTGCCGGTGGTGGAGACCGCCCAGGGCCGCCTGNAGGGCGTGGCGGCGGTCATCGACAAGGACTTCGCCGCGGAGCTGCTGGCGGAGCAGGTGGACGCCGACGTGCTGATGATTTTGACCGAGGTGGAGAAGGTGGCGATCAACTGGGGCAAGCCGGACCAGAAGGACCTGAGCCGCATGTCCCTGGCGGAGGCCTCCCGCTACGTGGAGGAGGGCCACTTTGCCCCCGGCAGCATGCTGCCCAAGGTTCAGGCGGCCATGAAGTTCGTCCGCAGCGACCCCGGCAAAAAGGCGGTTATCACCTCCCTGGACAAGGCCCTGGACGCCCTGGCGGGAAAGACGGGGACCGTGATCACCTTCGCCTGAGGCGCTGGAAAAAGCGTCCTGCTCCTTTTTGGGAACAGGACGCTTTTGGAATGGATCAGGGGGCTTCCTTCTTCGCGGGCCTGGAGGCNCCGCCGCGGGCGAAGCCGGAGGAGACGGCCCCCGTGGGGCAGACGGCCTTGCATTTCCCGCAGCGGATGCACTCCGGGGCGTTGATGTCCTTGGTCACCTCCACCTGCATGGGACAGGCCGCCTCGCACTTTCCGCAGCCGACGCACTTGTGTTCATCCAGGCGCATCTGGAAAAAGCTGAAGCGGTTGAACAGGGCATAGAAGGCCCCCAGGGGGCAGAGGTACTTGCAGAAGGGCCGGTGGACGGACATGGAGGCCAGCAGAATTGCCGCCAGCACCAGGGCCTTCCAGCCGAAAAGAGCCCCGGCTACCTTCCGCAGATTCGGATCGGCCAGCAGCAGGGGAACGCCGCCCCCCAAGGTTCCGGCGGGGCAGAGATACTTGCAGAACAGGGGCGGGACGATGCCGGTATCCGTCACGAGAAAGGCCGGGAGCAGAACCACCAGCAGCGCCAATACCAAGTATTTCAGATACCGGGCGGGCCGGTCCAGCCTCCGGGGGACCGTGAGCTTGGGGAGCGGGATCTTGTGCAGCAGATCCTGCACCAGCCCGAAGGGGCACAGCAGCCCGCAGACCGCCCGGCCCAGAATTACGCCGAAGAGCATGAGAGTTCCCAGCACGTAGAAGGGGAAGTGATGCTTCGCCCCCAGGGCGGTCTGCAAAGCCCCGATGGGACAGGCCCCCAGGGCCCCGGGGCAGGAGTAGCAGTTCAGCACCGGGACGCAGAACGCCTTGCTCCCCCCGGTGAAAATGCGCCCCTTCCGAAAGCCTGCCGCGTAGCCGTTGAACAGCGCGGCGGCCAGCAGCTGAATCACCCGCTGCCGGGAGATCCGCCCCCTCATCCGATGCCGATGCACTCGAGGCATATCCGCACCGCCTTTTGCAGGACCTCCAGATGCTCCTGCCGGAAAAATCCAATCCCAATCAGGACCGGAGCCAGACCCAGGGCTCCGAAGCGCAGGGCCAGAATGGTTTTCTCACGCGTCTTCAAGGCTGATCGCATCCTTTCCTCCCGCCTCCAGCGCCTGGTTCACCGCCTCCAGATAGGCGGCGGACAGGTCCGCCTGGCCGCCGATGATGGCCTCGCCCACCAGGGCGCCCTGGCTGTCCGCCAGCACGGTGGTGGGGGTATACATCAGATTGTTGGCAAGGTCCAGCAGGTCGCCGTCCCCGGTGATGAGGGTGACCCCCTCAAATCCGGCGTTTTCCAGGACCTCCTTGACGGAGTCTTCGTTTCCATAGCCGTCCAGGCAGACGGTGAGCATCGCCACATTGTCCGGCAGGGCCTTTTCNAAGTCCGCGATGTNCGGCATCTCCGCGATGCAGGGCGGGCAGGTGANGGCCCAGAAGTTGAGGACCGTCACGTCCTTGGCGGCAATGTCCTCCTGGGTGAAGGTCCCCCCGTCCAGGGTGCCCGCCGNGAAAGAGGCCAGGCTTCCCAGGGCGGCGGCGCCCTCCTTGCCTGCGGGCTCGTTCGGAACCGTCTGGTCTTCCGGGGATGAAACGGAGGCCTGTTTCCCGCCGCACCCGGTGAGAAGCGCCAGTGCCAGCACGGCTGCGAGGAGCAGGGAAAGCGTTCTTTTCATGTTCATAAAGCGTCCTTCCTTAGGTAGATTTCAAAGCAGGAAATATCCGCACCATGATAACACATCTTTTCCCGGTTGTATACATTGCGGAACAAAAAAGATGAGAAAGACTCTCAGAGGGGAACGTTACAAACAAACAACAATAATTTATAACTTATTACGAATATTTAGAAATAATTCGACAAAAATCGACAATCTTTTAAAAATGTGCATGCCGCAAGCCTAGACGACTGCACAAATTTGGAATAATCTTCCTTTTATAGACTGAAAGGAGGAAAATACGATGTTTTTGAGACGTACACCAACGCAAGACGAAAAGGAGCGCCTTGGACAGCTCATTCGCAACGTCCGGAGAAGGCGGGATCTGACGCAGGAAAAACTTGCCGAGCGCATGAAATGCTCTCGGCGCTGGCTCAGCAGCGTGGAGCGGGGGGAAAGCAGCTTGAACTGGAAGGATATGCTCTGTCTGATGGTAATTTTGGAACTGCCGCCTGAGAAAGCGGTGGAGGAGGTGGGGCTGGATGTTTCGGTACCTGCCGATCGAAAATGAGGTGTTCTCTCCATGCCTGGGCCGCTATCGGACCTTTGGACTCCGCGTTCTGCGGTCCGGGGAGGAAGGGGAAGAGGAGGTCATGATCCTGCCCGACATATCCACCGATTTTGCCTTTGCTTTGCGCTTGGCCGGACTCTTCACCGCAAAGCAGCTGGACCCGATTCATCTGCTGGACATNANCGAGGACATGCTCTNAGGANTCCGGCGGAGCCTCGAGGACGGTTCGAAGACTGAGATTGTGGACATTGGAAACCCCGCCCGGAAGAGTTCGCTTCCGGGCGGGGCGGTTTGCAGGCAGGCGCAGGGAACGCCAGACTTACACAATCAGGAAGAACTTGAGGAGGAACAGGGCGGAAATCACATAGGTCAGTACGGAGACCTCCTTTGCCTTGCCGCTGAAAACCTTGATGACGGTGTAGGAGATCATGGCCAGGCCGATGGCGTGGCCGATGGAGCCGGAGACGGGCATGCCAATCAGCATCAAGGACACGGGAACCATCTGGTCCATGTCGTCGAAGTCCACGTTTTTCAGGCCCATCAGCATCAGCACGCCCACGTAGATCAACGCGGCGGAGGTNNCCGCGGCGGGGATGATGGCGGCGATGGGGGCGATGAAGATGCAGGCCAGGAACAAAACCCCGGTGGTCAGCGCCGTCAAACCCGTGCGGCCGCCGGCTTCCACGCCGGAGGCGGATTCCACGAAGGTGGTGACGGTGGAGNTGCCGGAGCAGGCTCCCGCCACGGTGCCGATGGCGTCTGAGAGCAAAGCCTCCTTCATGTTAGGCATGCTGCCCTGATCGTCCACCATGCCCGCCCGGGAGGCGGTGCCCACCAGGGTGCCGATGGTGTCGAACATGTCAATCATGCAGAAGGTAATGATTAAGGTGATGGCGGTGAACCAGCCGATCTGGAGGAAGCCGGAGAAGTTGAACTTAAAGAGGGTCGTTTCCACCATGTCGGCGAAGGGGGGGGCGAAGGAGGCCCCGGCCAGAGAGGCGAAGGGATTGGCCCCCAGGAAGAGGGCATCCCCGGCCCAGTAGACCACGGAGGCCACNAGCATACCCAGCAGCACCGCCGCCTTGACGCCCCTCTTGGCCAGAATCACCATGACGAACAGGCCGATGAAGGCGGTGGCCACGGTGAGGATCATCGGTCCGTAGCCGGATCCCATGGAGCCCNGGGCCACGCTGGGGGTGAGCGCGCCGAAGAAGTCCCGCATCATGAAGAAGGGCCCTCCGGCTTCGGAGTAGATGCCGGCGTTGGAGCCCAGACCGATGTTCATCAGCATGATGCCGATGGCCGGGGCGATGCCCAGGCGCACGCCCAGGGGGATGGCGTCCACAATCTTCTCCCGGATGTTGAAGATGGAAAGGACGATAAAGACGATGCCCTCTACCAGGANGATGACCAGGGCGGCCNGGAAGCTGGCCACGTAGGTCATGCCGGTCATGGCGGCGATGTTGCCCACCACTACGGCGAAGAAGCTGTTCAGGCCCATGCCCGGAGCCAGGGCGAAGGGCTTGTTGGCCAGGAAGGCCATGCAGAACATGCCGATGGCGGAGGCGATGCAGGTGGCCATGAACACGCCGTTCCAAAGGGCCGAGCCCACGTCGAAGTTTGTCAGCAGGTTGGGGTTCAGGGCGATGATGTAGGCCATCGTCATGAACGTGGTCAGGCCCGCCAGAAGCTCTGTGCGGACGTTGGTGCCGTTCTCCCGCAGGCGGAACAGGTTTTCCATAGGATTCCCTCTTTTCTTTTTCAGATTTTCACGGTGGGGCGTTCACGGCGAACCTGCCAAAGTTCCGAAAACGCTGTCCGTACCCTTACTATACAGCATTTTGGCAAAAAATGCAAGGCCGATTTCACTGTCATTTGTGCTAAACATAAAAGGCTGACCTTTACACCCTGTTAGAAATTTCCTGTTTTACCCTATACCTCTGAATAGGGGCCTTGACAAATCTCCCGGAAAAAGATACATAATATGGTAGAACAGAAAGGAGTGTGATTCCATGCCTGAGTGCAAGGAGGAGAGAATCCGCCGGGAAGCGGAGCGGAAGCGGCGGGTGGTCGGCGCGGCCATGGGCCGGGAGGCGGCGGACCTGGTGCTGAAAAACGCGTCCTATGTCAATGTCTTTACAGGCGAGGTCTTGACGGCGGATATCGCCGTTGCGGAGGGCCTCATTGCGGGCGTAGGGTCCTACTTCGGCAGGGAGGAGCGGGACTGCACCGGCAAGCTGGTGCTTCCGGGCTTCCTGGACGCCCACATTCACNTGGAGAGCTCCCNGGTGGCTCCGGCAGAATTNACGAGGGCGGTGCTGCCCCACGGCACTACCACGGTGGTGACGGACCCCCACGAGATCGCCAACGTCCTGGGGGCGGACGGCATCGCCTACATGCTCCAGGCCACGGAGGGCCTGCCGGTAGACGTGCGGTTTATGCTGCCCTCCTGCGTTCCCGCCACGCCCTTGGATGAGTCCGGCGCGGCGCTGGAGCGGGGGGATCTGGACGGCTTCTACAGCCACCCCCGGGTTCAGGGCCTGGCGGAGATGATGAACTTTGTGGGCGTTCTGGCGGGAGATGAAAGCGTGCTGGAGAAGCTGGCGGCGGCGGATTTGGCGGACCGGCGGATCGACGGCCACGCGCCGGATCTGGCGGGGAACGGCCTGAACGCCTACATTGCCGCCGGGGTCCGATCGGACCACGAGTGCCACGACTTGAAGGACGCGATTGCCAAGCTGGAGCGGGGGCAGTATATCATGANTCGGGAGGGCACCGCCGCCCGGAACCTGGAAGCTCTGGTCCCGCTGCTGACCGAANAATACGCAAGCCGGTGCCTCCTCTGCACCGACGATAAGCACCCCGGCGACCTCTTGGAAACGGGCCATATCGACGCGATCATTAAGCGGGCCATAGGGTTGGGGGCGGACCCCATCGCGGCCGTGAAGGCGGCCACCCTCAATGCCGCCCAGTACTTCGGGCTGCATGACCGGGGAGNCGTTGCGCCGGGATACCTGGCGGACCTGGTGGTNANCGACGGTTTCCAGAGCTTCCGGGTGGAGGCGGTTTATAAGCAGGGAGCCTTGGCGGCGGAACACGGCGCAGCCAAGCCCTTCCCGGCTCCCGCCGTGGAGCCCCGGCTGACGGAGCGGGCCCACCATACCTTCCAGGTGCGGACCCTTACGGCAAAGGACTTCCAGAGCAGCGGCCCCCTGGGCGTGGTGGGTATGGTGGACGGTGAGATTACCACCCTGGACGCGGGCCGGGCCGAGGCGGCGGACGCCGCCCAGGATATTCTCCGGGCCGCCGTGGTAGAGCGCCACAAGGGCACCGGACACATCGGCCTGGGCTTCCTCCGGGGCTACGGCTTGCAATCCGGCGCGGTGGCTGCCAGCATTTCCCACGACTCCCATAACATCATTGTGGTGGGGGCCAGCGAGGAGGACTGCGCCGCCGCCGTGAACCGGGTGGTGGAGCTGAACGGGGGCATTGTGGTCTGGAATGGCGGCAGGCCCGCGGCGGAGGTTTCCCTGGCGATCGGGGGCATTATGAGCGATGAGCCCCTGGAGACGGTGAACGAGAAGCTGGAGGCCGCCAAGGCGGCGGCTTACGCCCTAGGGGTTAACCAGGGCATCGACCCCTTTATGACCCTGAGCTTCNTGGCCCTGCCGGTGATTCCCACCTTNCNGATCACCACTCAGGGCGTGTTCGATGTGGGAANTCANAGCTATGTGTGACGGGCNGGAGCTGCCCGGCGGAAGCGGAAACCAGAAACGGAGGCGTCCTTTCAGGACGCCTCCGTTTTTTAGATCGCTGAGACCAAAATTATGCTTCCTCCGTGGGAGGGGTGTGGGGCTTCTCCGCCGCCGGAGGATTCTGGACGATGATCGTCTTGTCCTCCCCGCCTGCNAATCTGCCGCCCAGCATTCCGGCGATGAGGGACTTGACGTCCAGGCCCATGCCCTGGGTGATGCCCTCGGTGACCTGGGTGGTTCCGGTGACGATGTCCTCCAGCAGCTTGGCGCTGTTGCCGGAGCCNTACATGGTGATTTTGTCCACCTTGGACAGGGGTTCCGCCACGTTCCGGGCGTTTTCCGGCAGGGCCTGCATAACCATCTCAATAACGGCGGCCTCGCCGTACTTTTTCATGGCCTCCGCCTTTTTGTCGATGCCCTCGGCCTCCGCCAGGGCCTTGGCCCGGATGGACTCGGCTTCCGCCTTGCCCACGGCGGCGATGCCCTCCGCCTCCTGCTCCTTGGCGAACTTTTGGGCCTCGGCGCTCTTGCGCTCCGCCTCGGCCTCCTGCTCCTGCTCATAGCGCTTGGCCTCCGCGTCCTTCTGCCGCTTGTAGAGGGCGGCCTCGGCCTCCTGCTGCAAGCGGTAGCGCTCCGCGTCCGCCTTGGCCCGGATTTCCGCCTCCAGCTTCTGCTTTTCCACCTCGACCTCATACTGCTTCAGCTCCGCCTGGCGCTGGGTCTTGGCGATTTCCGCGTTGACCGTGGCGGTTTCGATGCTCTTGCGCTGCTCCTGGCTCTGGATTTCATAGGCGGCGTCCGCCTCGGCCTTTTTGCCGTCCGCCAGGATTTTNAGCTCCGCCCGCTTGATGTCCAGCTCCGTCTGCTTCTGGGCGATCTGGGTGTCCGCCAGAACCCGGGCCTCGTTGGACTCCCGTTCCGCCTCCGCCTGGGCGATGGCGATGTCCCGGTCCGCCTGGGCCTTGGCGATGGCGGCGTTTTTCTTGATGAGGCTCGTATTGTCCGCGCCCAGGTCTTTGATGAGTCCGTTTTCGTCGGTGACGTTTTGGATGTTGCAGGAGAGAATTTCGATGCCCAGCTTGTCCATGTCCTTGCTGGCTTTCTGCATGACCTGGTCGGAGAAGGAATCCCGGTCCGTATTGATTTCCTTCAAGNACAGCGTGCCGATGATCTCCCGCATATTGCCCTGGAGGGAGTCCTGGAGGTCCCGGGTGATCTCCTCCGGGCGCTTGTTCAGAAAGTTCTTGGCCGCCAGCTTGATGCCCTCCGCGTGGGGGGAGATGCGGACCTTTGCCACGGCGTCCACATTAACGTTGATAAAGTCGCTGGTGGGGACGGACTGCTCGGTTTTGATGTCCACCGTCATCTGCCCCAGGTACAGCCGGTCCATGCGCTCGAAGAAGGGAACCCGGATTCCGGCCCGGCCGATGAGGACCTTGCTCTCCTTTTTCAGGCCGGAGATGATGTACGCCTGATCGGGCGGGGCCTTGACGTAGCCGGTCAGGATGATGGCCAGTACCACTACCACGGCCAGGATGATGGGAAGCAGGGACAGGATGTTGTCAAGCATTTAGAACTCCTCCTTTCAAAATAGACACAATCGGTTTTCTATATAAAACAAGCCGGAACGAAGGGACGGTGTTCCCGGCGACTTGGAATTTTCTCAGGCCTCCGGACCCGCGCCTCCCGGGACGTCCCCCCGCAGGACGGCCAGGCGTTCCAGGGCGGTTACCTCCGCCTCCAGGTTCCGCTGGGTTTGCTCCCGCCGGGCCCGCCCGCCGCCGGAGAGGACCTGGGACACGACGCCCACGGCCCGGAGGCACAGCGCGGCCTTCCCGGCGGGGTCCTCGCCGCCTTGCTCCGCCCGGCCCAGCTCCTCCAGGGTCAGCTCCAGGGTTTGGAGGTAGTGGGCCTCCACCCGGGCCTTCGTCGGGCCGTCCAGCGCGTCATAGTGCCGGGCGATCAGGGACTCCAGGCCTTCCAGGGCCGTGAGGACGTAAGGCGTTTCCACCGGTGCCGCGGCCCGCCGTATCCGCGCCTGTACGGTGCCGGCGCTCCCGGGAATCTGGGCGGAGGAAGCCCAGAAACGCTGCATCACGGAGGGGAGCCCGTCGAACTTCCGGGAGACGGCGGCAAGCCTTTGCTCATAGGGGGCGAACGCTCCGGCGTCTCCTCCGGTCCAGGATTTCATAGCGGGAATCAGGGCGCTTCGAAGNTCCCGAAGGTCCTCCGCAATATCCGCGAGGCCGTCCAAGTACTCGTCCAGGACGCTCAGGTCCTTTGTTTCCAGGATTTCAGCGTTCCTGGCGGAGAACAGGGTCCTGGCGGAGCCGGTAATCCCGGCGGCCTTGTCCTTGAGCTCGTCGCCGCACAAAAGCCGGATGCGCTCCATGGAAAGCCCCGTAATGGAGGAGGGCACGGCGGTGTGGACGGCGGTCAGGGACTGCCGGATTTCGGCGCACAGGGCCTCCAGCCGTTCCCGCTTTTCCATGAGGGGGGAGGGCTCTTCCTCAAGGGCTTCCTCCTCGCGGGGCCGCCCCCGGCGGGACTGGGGGCCGTATGGCTCCGCCGTAATTTCAAAGGGGATGCGCTTTTCTCTGCCGACTTTGGTGGCAAAAATGGTAAAGGCGGTGGTCATGCTAAGCCCCATTTCCCTGCAAGCCTGTTCCATGCATTTCTTCACGTTTTCGTCCATGCGAAAGTTTACCNTAACCTGTGCCATGAAAGTCACTCCCTTCAGCACATCTCTATTATAGCATTTGTAAAGCAAAATGCAATGTTTTTCTTTACAGAACTGCGGGAAAATTGAAGAGGCAGCTGACAGCCGCCCCTCAAGTGGGACATCGGAGAACGGTCAAAGGACCATTTGCAGCTTGAACCAGCCGTTTTCCGCCTGAAAGCGGCAAAGCGTGTGGGTCTTCTCGGTGAAGGCCGCAATGGAGTGCGTGCCGATGCGGTGCTCCTTCGGGGCAGCTTCTCACAGGCCAGAATGGCGTTTTCCAAGGCGCTGGCGAACACAGCAGACGGCTCCGTTTGGCATCCACCGGTAGCGTGTCGGGGATGGTGAGACGAGACTCGATTTGAATGCCGTGCTCCGCAGAGTCTTATGTGACATCATCACGGAAGCGAAGCGCCGTCCCGGGTATCATAGGGCCATAACAAAGGTAGGCAAGATCAATGCAGATGAACAGCCGGAGCTGGCGGGCCGCTTCGGTGTGATGAGCATTCCCGCTTTGGTGGTGATGCGNAACGGAAAAATTGTAAATCAGGCGGTGGGGATGCGGCCCAAGGGGCAGATCCTGGCGCTGCTGTAAGGAGGCGAAACGATGGGATTGTTTGATTTTTTGAAGGCCCCCGACATCCAGCAGGGTGTGCGGGAATACGGCGAGACCCCGGGCGCGGTGCTTCTGGATGTCCGCACGCCCCAGGAATTCCGGGAGGGCCACATTCCCGGCAGCAGGAATGTGCCGCTCCAGTCCCTGAGTGCGGGGGGCNCGGTCCCCGCAGGGAAGGACGCGCCGCTGTTTGTCTACTGCCACAGCGGCGCGCGGAGCAGTCAGGCGGTGGGACTGCTGGCCCGGATGGGATATGTCCACGCGAAAAATATCGGCGGCATGGCCGCCTATCGAGGAAAGATGGAACGCTGAGGTAAAGGTAGTCATCATCGGAGGCGTGGCGGGCGGCGTCACGGCGGCGGCCCTGGACGAACAGGCGGAGCGCTTTTTCTTCCGCTTCCGGGTGGATATGCGGATCCGCCACGAGGTCACCGCCATTCACCCGGAGCGCAGAGCTGTCTCCGTGAAGAAGCTGGAAACCGGGGAGAGCTTGAGGAATCCTATGACAAGTTGATCCTTTTGCCGGGCGCCAAGCCCACCCAGCCCCGCCTCCCCGGCGTGGGCCTGGAAAAACTTTTTGCCCTGCGGGCGGTGGAGGACACCTTCCGCATCAAGGGTTACATCCGGCAAAATCATCCCAAGTCCGCCGTGCTGATGGGAGGCGGCGTGCAGGCCCGGCACTTCGTCACCGGTCAGAATACCCTGCTCTCCCTGGCGGGCCCCGCCCCAACAAACAGGGGCCTATGCGCCGCCCTATTCCTCGGCCAAGGATCCGGTAAACATGGCGGGATACGGTTGTGAGGCATATAACTTCTCCGGCGGCTTCCGGTTTTACGACGCGGTGACCAATGACCGCCGCCTGGTGAAGGAGGCCATGGCCTGCGGCATGGATCAAGAGTGAAAAACAGCGTGCCTCATGAAAAGTGAGACGCGCTGTTCTTTTTATTATATGTTTCCCAGAGACGCCAGCTTTTTGAAATCGGTAAGCTCCGCCGCACCTCCGGGAGAGCCTTAACAGGCCCTTATTCCGAAGGTAGCGGAGCATCCGGGCGACCACCTCCCGATGGGTTTCCAGGTGGTTGGCGATGGTCTCATGGGTGATGCGCGGCCGGGGGATTTTAGACGGCTTGAAATGAAAGAAGCCGCTTCCTTTTATTATATGGAAAGGTCCATGACAAGCAGTTTTTTTAGGGCGGTGCGGTAGATGCTGCGCAGCTTGTAAAAGTCCTCTTCCAGGATATATTCGTCCTTTTGATGCTCCGTGTGCCGCCGCCCGGGAAAGGCAGCGCCGAAGCCTACGATGTTGTCCAGCGCGCGGGCATAGGTCCCGCCGCCGATGACCAGGGGATCGGAAAAATCACCGGTCTCCTCCCGATAGGCCGCCAGGAGCTGCTGGAGAACTGGGTCCGACGGCGCCCGGTACAAGGGCTTATCGTGTTTTAAAACGTCAAGGGTCAGTCCCTCAGCCTGGGCTGCGGCCGTTACCGTTTCCAGAATCAGGCCGCNGTCGGCGGTAACAGGATAGCGGATATCCAGTGTCATGCGGATTACGCCGCCGTCTGTCCGTACCATGCCGGAACAAAGAGTAGTAGGTCCACTGGCATCGTCCTGGAAGCAGCAGCCCAGTTTTTCTCCGTGGCAGCTCTCCCCGATGTACTTATTATAAAAGGAGATTAGGGGATTTTGAAGCCCTGCCCGGGACAGCTCCTCCACCATTTTGCGGATGGCGCTGTCTCCTTGTTCCGGCACTGTAGCGTGGGCGGCGAGACCTTGGGTTTCCACAAGGCGATCCCCGCCAGATCCGTCCCGAAACCGGGCGCGGCACCAGGAGGCCACCATGTTACAGGCACTGCCGCCCTCTAAAAGAGAGAGCCCGCTGTGCTCCAGGGGCATGGACAGCTCCAGCNAAAGCATTCCCTTCTCACCGCNAAGAGCCGGNAACTCAGCGTCAGGNGTGAAGCCAGCACAGGGCTGCTCCTCGTGGCGGCGGTAATAGGCCATGTCACTCCACTGGCCGGTTTCTTCGCATTGACCNAAAATCAGGCGAATCCGGCGGGACAGGGGAAGCTGCTCTGCCAGCAGANCGGCGGCGGCAAAGACGCAGGCAATGGCGGGCCCCTTGTTGTCGGAGGAGCCCCGGCCATAGAGACGGCCATCCCGTTTCGTACAGGCAAAGGGTTCCATGGTCCACCCGTCCCCGGCGGGTACAACGTCTACGTGGGGAATGACGGCAACCAGCTCATCTCCCTCTCCAATCTCCGCCCATGCGGTCTGCCCATCGCGGTTCACGGTNCGCATGCCCAGCTCCCCGCAAAGGCGCAGGGTGTACGCAAGAGCCTTTGCAACGCCTGTCCCATAAGGGGCCTCCGGCGTCACGTCCTCCCCGGCCNNGCTGGAGATTGCCNGCAGCCCTTCCAGGGCCTGGAGCATTTCCTGGTTTGTACGCATTCCGTTCCTCCTTAAATCTTTCCGCTTGGCGGCGTTACCCAGCTGAAGTCCTCCATCCGCTCCGACTTGGAGGGGATGCCCCCTGCGATTTCCAGCACAAGCCGGTAGAGATCCTTTGCCAAAAGTCGAAAGTCCTGGTTTTGGACAATGACGCCGGAGGCGTCAAAGTCTATCATTTCCGCCCCCAGGCGGGCATAGGTATCTGGGTTTCCTGTGATTTTTACAGTGACGGAAGCTGCGTTGCCCAGGGGAGTACCCCGCCCGGTGGTGAACAGGCAGAGGTGTGCGCCGGACATGGCCAGGGCTGTACAGGCGTAAACGTCGTTCCCCCCCTGGCGGTTATCCAGGAACCACTGGCCGGGGCCTGGAATGTCCTCGCCCACTTGGAGGACGCCCTGAACCTTTGTCCGGCTGCCGGATAGCTTCAGGTTTCCAATGGCCTTTTCGCAAAGGGTTGTGATTCCGTGGGCCTTGTTGCCCGGAGTGGGATTGACGTCGGCAATGGACTGTCCGGTCATGTGGAAAACATCCTGCCTGTATTCGTCTACAATGTCCAAAATTGCCTCGCCCACTTGGTAGTTGACCGCCAGGTCAATAAGGTGCTGTTCGTTGCCAGGCATTCCCCGGACGCCGGCGCTGACAAAGGCCGCGCCCGCGTCTCCAAACAGGTCCATGGTCTCCCCTGTGACCACGTTGGCCGCCAGAGAACTGCTCCAGTCCGAACCGCCGCAGTAGACGGAGAGCACCAGACCGGAGACGGGGCAGGGGGTTCGCTCCATTTCCGCGCCTTCCCGCAGCATCTGCCCTACCAGCGCGGTTCCCTTCTCCACGGTACGCTTCAGCCCGCCCTCGTCCTGGATGCACAGGTGGAAGACCTTGGTGCCGCTCTTTTCAATTTCCCTCTGGATATAGGCAGGGTCCGTCCACTGGCAGCCCAGGCTCACCAGCAGGACGCCGTAGACATTGGGGTGCTGCCCTGCCCGGATAAGCCCCAGGTTTGTGCGGTCCTCCTGCTGGCGGTACTCGCCGCAGCCGGTNTCGNTGGTGATGGACGGGACGCCGCAGCGGGCAGAAATCAGGTGGGCCGCGCCGTTGGCGCATTGAACCAGGGACAGCACCAGCACCTGATTGCGGATACCAAATCCGCCGTTTGCCCNCTTATACCCCAGAAACGTATCCATGCTCTCGTTCCTCCNTAGCTTTCGCCCTGTAGTTGNCGGCGTACGCGTTGCAAAGCTGCTCTGTGATGTCTTTGACATTGTGGGTGTGCACCCACTNTCCCGGTGCGANGTCCCGCTCCGCTTGGCCGATGACGACGCCGTACTTGAGGATGCTTTCTCCCAGCGCAATGGGCCGAATCGCAGCCTTGTGTCCGGTGGGAATCCGCTCCCGGATAGAGACCGTGCCGCCGGAGGTCCCGATGCTATCCCCGGCCTGGGCGGGTTGGGGCAGTACGGCTACGTTATCTTGTTCATGTAGAATTACAGCTTGTATTTCCATAGAAATCACCTCGCCTCCATTATATCAGGCTTTCCCTTAAAAAGATTATTGCGATTTTCCGCAATGCGTCATATAATTTTCGCATAAGCCCCAGGATCTCCAGAAGTAAACTTAGAGGAGGAGCCTATGACCTTTCAGCANCTCACCTATGTGGTTGAGGTGGCCCGCTGTGCCTCAATTAATAAAGCGGCAGAGCGCCTGTATACCCACCAGAGCAATGTCAGCNGTGTCCTGCGCNAGCTNGAGNACGAGCTGGGTATCCAAATTTTCCGGCGGTCTCACAAGGGAGTGTCTTTGACCGACGCCGGACGGGAGTTTCTGGCGCACGCCCAGGAACTGGTGGAGAAGAAAGCGTTTCTGGAGAGTCTATACGCTGTGCGGGGTCAGAGGCAGCCACTCCGGTTTCAAGTATCTTCCATGCGGNCTTTCTTTGCCTATGCGCCTTTGCTGGAGCTGAGCGGGCAGGGAAAGCTGCCGCCTGCCCCCCTGAGTCTCCGGCTGCGGAAATGCACATTGAAGGAGGTGCTGTCCGATGTGGCCAATGGAGCGGACCTGGGCATTATATTCACAATGAAAGCCCAGAGAACGCGTCTGCCGCAGATGGCCCGGGTGAAGAATGTGGAGTGCATCCCGCTGGGGGAGAGCCGCCTCCACGCAGTGGTGCGGGAGGGGCACCCGCTTTTAAAGGACCGGAATCTGGACCGGATAGGGGAGTATCCCTATGTGATTATAGAAAACCAGGAGAATCTGGGATTGCTCTATGACGAGGAGTCCCGGAGCGTCCGGGGCTTATTTGAGGATGTGCCCCGGCAGATTATTTCCACCAACGACAGTATGACCTGTCAAAGCATTGTGGCGGAGACCAACGCCTTTTTTATCAGCACCACGCCCTGGAGGCACAGTGAGCATTACCACTTTGCATCCATCCCCCTGCCGGGGGAGGCAAACATTTTAACGGTCTACGGAGTGGTTCGCCGGGGAGGGCAGCCTTCGCAAACGGTGGACTTCTATTTAAATGCCCTGCGGAATCTCCTGGCGGAAATCGAATAGGCGTGTTTGGGACGGGAGGGGAGGCTTTCCCTTGGACCCCGGGCCGTCCGATAGAAAGAAAAAAGGAAGCTCTTGTAATCGCGAGAGCTTCCTTTTTTCTGGATAAAGCTGGCTGACAGCGGCGTTTAATCGGCAGCATAGCACATTTTGGAAAAGAACCCCCGTTGTTAGAACTGAATAAATTGAGTTTTCTATTTTTGATAAAAACATAAAATTCGACAGAAGCTACCAGAAAGCAGATTGACAAGCTCTCGGTTTCGATGTATGATAAAGCTATCTCGTTCGCATATAAGTATTTGTTCGTATATGCGAATAGGCGCTGGAGGCCGGCAATCGAAAATTTGCTTGGTCAAAGGTAAAATCAAGATCAGAAAAGGGGAAGTTGTTATGAAAAAAATCTGTTGTCTGTTGCTTGCGGCCCTGATGCTTTTATCCCTGGCGGCTTGCGGGTCCAATGCCGGCAATCCCAGCCAGGTCACCAGCGGCGGTTCTGAACCGGCTCCCAGTACCGGCGGCGATCAGGCGGATGCCACCGTCTATGAATTTAAGCTGGGTACTGACTGTTCCGACCCCGCGCTCTCTCCCGATTATAATGGCTACGGCGAGCATATCCGTAAGTTTTGTGAGCTGGTGGAGGAGAAAACCAATGGCCAGGTGAAGATTACGCCCTACTATGAAAGCGTTTTGGGCGCCCAGCCGGAGCTGTTCATGCAGGCTCGGGACGGAGAGCTGGATTTCTTCTACGGCAGAGTGCAGTCCGCTGTGGATCCCCGCTTTGCCTTTAACTCCGTTCCTTTCCTGTTTAAGGACATTGACCAAGCCAAGCGCCTGATTGCCAATCCCGACGGCGAGCTCTACAAGCTGTATGCCGGACTGTGCGAGGAGTACGGAACGCATCTGATTGGACAGGGCGTGGGTACCTTCCGCGGCGTGTTCAGCAACAAGCACGCTGTCCCTGACGCAGTGGGGATGTCCGATCTGACTATGCGCATTTACGAGGATCCCTCTGTGAAGTTCTTCTGGTCCCCCATCTGTAATGCCAGCGTCATTTCCTTCAATGAGGTCTATACCGCCCTGCAGACCAAGACCTGCGACGCGATGGAGATTGCGGGCAGCGTGGGCATCTACTCCAAGTTCTATGAGGTCTGTGACTATTACACCGACCTGGATTGGCAGATTATGAGCCAGGGATTCATTGTCAGCAATAAGTGCTGGGACAGTTTGCCAGACGATCTGCGTCAGACCGTGATCGACTGCGCCTGGGAGGCTTCCGACTACGAGTTTGAAGTGCAGAAGACCAACGCCATCAGTGCGCTGGACGAGCTGGCTTCCCTGGGCTGCGAGGTCTATAACCNCNCGGATGCTGAGCGCCAGGCATGGATCGACTACGCCCGTTCCCTGGACGACCAGTATCGCGAATACATCGGGGCCGAGGTTTACGATCAGGTCATGGCCGCGATTGATGCCGATAACGCCGTCAACGGCTAAAATGCCTCTGAGCGTTAGAGCTTGAAGTGAAGGAGCGTCCGATCCGGTGGCCGGAATGCCGGTCGGATCGGACGCTCTCATTCTATACGAATTCTGTAATGGGGGGAATACTTGTGAAATTCCTGAAAAAGCTGGACAAGGGCGTGGACGCAGCTGTGAAATACTTCACCAGTGCCTTGATGATTCTTTTGACCATCATTGTTAACGCCATGGTGTTTTCCCGCTATGTTCTGCGGGTGAACCTGGGCGGCATTGAGGAGCTCCCAGTCTTCTTTATGTGCATCTGCATCTGGATGGGGGCCATTCGCGTCATGCGGGATGATAAGATGGTAAAGATTGAAATCATTTTCTCTCTGGTGAAAAACGAGCGGGCTCAGGCCGCCATCAACATGGTGGCCTCGCTCCTCAGCTGCGCCGTGCTGGCGTTCTTCTGCACCCGCGCCTATCTCTTTGTCTACCGGACCTGGCGAGACGGGATTATTACGCCCTCCCTGGGCTGGCCTGCCTGGCTGGTGTATGTCTTCTCTCTGATTGGATCCGTCGGCATGACGGTTTACGCTTTCGTTAACACAATCAAATACGCGCGGAAGGTGGTAGGCAAATGAGTATTGGACTTTGTGCGTTATTGGTCCTTGCCCTGATTATGATGAGCATGGGCATTCCTCTGGCATTCCTGGCCGGGGCTATGGTGTTCTCTGCGGCCGCGGGCCTGACCACCGGCAGCTGGGGCTCTACAGCCTGGTTCTCTACGGAGTCTTTTTCCCTTCTGGCGGTGCCCCTGTTCATTCTGGCGGGAACCCTGATGGAACGCAGCGGCATCGCGGGCGCCCTGGTGGATTGGGGACAGCGGCTGACGGATAAGGAGGGGAAGGGCACCGGCCTGGCCAACGCGATTCCCGTTGTCTCCGGCATGTTCGGCGCGCTGTGCGGCTCCGGCTTGGCCACTGCCTCCACCATGTGTTCTATGCTGGGTCCAAAGCTGGAGGAAAAGGGCTACAAAAAGGAATTTATCTATGGCCTGATTGCCTGCTGCAGCCCCTTTGGATACATGATTCCTCCCAACATGAACGCCATTATCTATGCCAAGGTGGCCAACGCCTCCGTGGCGGACCTGTTTTTGGCCACGGTGGCTCCGGGCGTTTTGTGGATTGTGCTCTATATGATCATCAACCGCTTTATGGTGCCCAAATACCTGGTGGTTACCCGGACGCCGGAGGAGCTGGCTGCGGACATGGCCCAAAGCAAGGCTCTGTCGACGTGGAAACTCTTCAAGGCGCTGCTTCCCGCCCTGCTGATGCCGGTTATCATTCTAGGCGGCATTTACGGCGGCATCTTTACCGCCACGGAGGCCGGTGCCGTGGGCTGCCTCTATGGCGTAATCGTGGGCGTAATGCTCTACAAAACCGTAAAGACCCGGGATCTGCTGGACATCTTTTCCTCTACGGCCTATTCCCTGGGCTCCCTGCAGATCATTTTCCCCTTCACTATGATTTTCACCCGGATTATGGTGACAAACGGCGTTCCCCAGATGGTGACGGATTTCATCTCCAGCGTTTCCACCAACCGGTATGTTATCATCGTCATCCTGTGCGTGGTCCTGTTTATAGCCGGATTTTTCCTGGACGGAAACATTCTCCTGCTGGTGCTGACCCCGCTGCTGCTGCCTACCGCCACTTCCGTGGGGATGTCCGTTATTCAGTTTGCCGTCGTAGTGTTTGTGGCTTTGGGCATCGGCTCCATCACGCCGCCCATGGCAATGGCCCTGTTCCTGTGCGCCCGGCTGGGTGATGTCCCTGTGGAGAAAATGGTGAAACCGATGTTGCCCTATATCATTTTTGGCGCGCTGCCCATTTTGATTTTGGTGGCGTTTGTCCCGGCACTGTCCGACTTCCTGCCGTCCCTGCTGCGTTAACCGCGGCTTCCTATGAGGAATGAATCAAAACATGCAAGGAGGCTTTGCTATGGACATACTGATTAAAAACGCGAAGGTTGTCGACGGCACCGGAGTGCCGGCCTATGCGGCTGACATTGCGGTGACGGGAGGCCGGATCTCCCAAATCGGCCAAATTACGGAGACCTGCGGCCAGGTTATCGACGCCGCCGGCCGCGTGGTGATGCCCGGCATCATCGATCCCCACAGTCATGCGGATGTGGGCATCTTTGATCCCGAGTGGAGCCATCAGCGTATTGTGCAGGGGATTACAACGGAGCTCACCGGACACTGCGGGCCCTCTCCCGCACCCAACTGCCCTGAGCACATGGACCTGCTGCGACGGATCTATTTTGAGCTCACCGGCGCGGGGCGGCCCTTTGACTGGCCTTTCCAGGACTTCGATGGCTGGCTGAAGGCGGTGGAGAAGCAAAAGCTTTCTGCCAATTATGGTTTTTTGGTAGGGCATAGTACTTTGCGGGTCTGCGTCATGGGGGAGAAAANTTNAAAAGCCACCACCGGGGAGATTCGGGCTATGCAGGAGCTGCTGGACCGGGCGCTGAATCAAGGCGCAATGGGCTTAAGCTTCGGCCTGAGCTATTTCCCAGGGGCCTATGCCGATACGGAGGAACTGACGGAACTGGCCCGGGTGGTAAAGAAGCACGATGGAATCATCGCATCCCACCGCCGGGACGAGGGGGACCGGGATTATGAATCCATTGCGGAGATGATTCAAATTGCCCGGGAGACCGGAGTCCGCATGAACCTCTCCCATGTGAAGGTTACAGGGAGCGCCAACTGGGGCAAGGGCAGCGGCATTTTGCGGCTGATTCAAGAGGGCTTTGACGAGGGCCTGGATCTGTCCATAGACGCATATCCCTATACCGCCGGGTATACCCAGCTTTTCAAGATTTTCCCCATAGAGGTCTGGGGGGACGGCATGGAAAGCATGTATGTCCGTTTCTCCGATCCCGCCTTCCGGCAAAGGTTGATCGAAGACACCCTCACAGGCCGCTCCGGCATGATGGCGACGGCAAAGGGCGGCGCCGCCGGGATACAGGTGATCCAGTGCGCGGATGCCGCTTATGATATGAAAACGCTGGCCCAGATCAGTGAAGAAATGGGTCAGAATCCCGCGGAGTGCGCCATCCGAATCATTGAGCAGTGCGGGGACGGCGTGCAGATGTTCTGCTTCCTGCAGGACGAGGGGGAGCTGGACCAGATTATGCTGTATCCGCATACCATGGTCATCTCCGACGGGGCCCCCGCCGGCGGACACAAGCATCCCCGGTACATGGGTACGTTTTCCCTCTTCCTGGAGCGTTTTGTGAAGCAGCAAAAGAAACTGACGCTGGAAGAGGCGGTGAAGCGCATGACCTTTATGCCGGCCCAGCGTTACCGTTTGCGTGACCGCGGCATGCTCAGAGAAGGCGGCCGGGCGGATCTGGTGGTGCTGGACTGGGAGAATTTCCAGTGCAATTGTTCCTATGAGGCCCCCATGGGACCCTCGAAAGGAATCTCTTATGTGCTGCTGAACGGCAAAATTGCCGCTAAGGACGGCGTTTATACTGGTGAGGGCCAGGGAGAGGTGCTGCGTTTTTGACGCATGGAAAAAAGCCCCGTACCCGCCGGGTTCTGCGGGTAGGGGGCCTTAGCTCCGCTTGCGGCATCAAAGGTTCTTAAAGCCGTTCTGGGAGAAAATCTCATCCAGGTTTTCATCACTGACAGAGAGGACGTTTTCGATTTTGCGGGTGGATATTTGCAGGGCCTTGGTGGCATGGGCGGCCTTCTCCAGGTTCATGCGGAAGGTTGGCAGAATGATGCCCAGGGCCGCCACGTCCCGATNGTCCACCCGGATGGGGGCCGCTACACACTGGATGTTTGGCTCCACCTCGCCGTATTCATAGGAAATTCCAGTCAGCCGGACCTCCTCCATTTGGATGTGGGCGCGGTAGAGGTTGGTTTCCGGGGGAAGACGCCCGCCGTCCTTGAAAAATATCTCCGTCAGCTCGTCCAGCTTGTAGTCGCACAGCAGGGCCTTGCCCATGGCGCCGATGCAGCCCAGCTCCCTTTGCCCGGGCGTCTTGTCACAGGTGATGTTTTCCGGCGGATTCGTCCGGTGGAGAAACAAAACGTCTTTTCCGTCCATGACGCCAAGGCAGCAGGACTCGCCGATTTGATACGTGACCTGCTGCATTTCGAGATTGATAAACTTGTTGACGGAAATTTTGTTGCGGTAAATCGAGGCTGCAAAGTAAAGGCCAAGGCCGATGGTGTACCGGTTGGTCCGGTAGTTTAAATCGATGAAGCCCCGGGCGGCCATGGTTTGCAGCATGGGAAGAATGCTGCTTTTGGGAGAGTTCAGAAGCTGCGCAATTTCCGTGAGGGTATGTCCTTCTATGGAAGCTGAAAGCAACTCAATAATGTCCAGGACTCGAGAGGTAGAGCGGTGTGCAGTTTGAGCCATAATATCCCTCCAAAATGATTTGCCGTTCCTTCCGCCGGGATAGAAAGAAAGGCCTTCCGCCAAGATTTGGCCAGAAAGCTGCGGCGCTGAGAAAGGCTGGATTTGTCAGGCGGGAGACGGTTTCTTCCTTAACCATATCATGTTTTTCCCTATTGCGCAACTTGATTTTCTGGAATGAGGGCAGATATTGAGAAAAAGATTGACATTTTTGCGGCAGATGTGTAAAATAAAAATAGTTCCTATATATGTATTAATTCGTATATACAAACAAAGAATGGAGGATTCGTATGAGTCTGAATTTTGCAGTGCTGGGAGCAGGTGCCGGTGGGCAGACCATGGCTGGAGTACTGAGCAGCCAGGGATATTCCGTCAAACTGTNCGACATTGACCAATCCAAAATCGACAAACTGAATGCGCTTGGGAAGATTGTGGTCACCGGAAAAATAGAATGCGAGGGGACGCCTGAGCTGATGACCACGGATTTGAAGGCCGCTATGCAGAATGTGGATGTCATCATGGTAACCACCACCACAGACGCTCACCGGGCTTTGGCGGACCAATGCGCGCCCTATTTGCACGACGGACAGATTNTTATGCTGAATCCCGGTCATGTGGGCGGCGCGCTGGAGGTGGCCCATGTCATTCGGGATATTCATCAATGCAAGGCCGATGCAATCATCGCGGAGGCCGGCGATTTGATGTATGCCTGCCGTATGCCGGAGGTGGGAACGGTGTTCCAGTCCGGGTTGAAGAACCACGTGGAGGTAGCCGCCCTTCCCGCCGGAGACGTGACCCGCCTGCTGGAGATCCTCAAGCCGATTTTTGCCAATCTCTCTCCTGCAAAGAACATCCTGGAGACGGGATTTGAGGGCGGCGGCGCGATGCTGCATCCGATTCCGAGCCTGATGAACGTCAATCGGACGGACTCCGGTGAGCCGTATGACTATTACATGTCCGGCATTACGCCCAGCGTGGCCAAGCTGGTGTCTGCCTGTGACGCTGAGCGCCTGGCAGTTTGCAGGGCCCTGGGCTTGGAGGTGCCCTCTTTGGTGAAGTCCCTCCAGAAGATTTACAGCCTGGAGCAAGAGGANCTGTATGACTTGCTTCAGCATAACAAAGCATATGTGGGTCTGAAAAGCCCCTCGAGCCTGAATCACCGGTTTTTCATTGAGGATACGCTCTGCGGCATAGTGCCCCTGGCCTCCANTGGCCGGATGATGGGGGTGGAGACGCCGATTATGGATGCCTACATCAACATCGCCAGTGTGGTCTGCGGCCGGGATTTCCGGGCGGAGGGCCGCACGGCGGAGCGCCTCGGCCTTGCGGGCAAGACTCTAGAGGAAATCTACGAGATGATTTCCTAACGGCCGCTCCAAACGGAAGTGGGGCAGATGGCCGGAAGAAATAATAAGCCGCAGTGGATGCCAGCTTTAAGATAAGCGATTGCCCTGGGCGGTGAGGAGCGTTAAATGCGTATGAAAGAGAGAAACCAAGCGGTTTTACTGATGCTGCTGTCGGCCCTGTCCTTTTCGCTGATGCAGGTGGCGGTAAAAATTTCCGCTATGTCGGTGGGGACGCTGCAGCAGGTTTTCTGCCGGAATCTGATTAGTTTATTCATTGCCCTGATTCTATTGCGGAAAAAGCATTTGCCGCTTTTTGGCCCCCGGGAGTATCAGCTGCCGCTGTTTCTNCGGTCGTTTTTCGGGTTTGTAGGGATGATCATGCTGTTTGCTGCCACTGCGGGGGCCCGTCAGGCGGACATTGCGCTGCTGAACCGCACCTCGCCGGTTTGGGTCAGTTTGTTTGCACTGCTGTTTCTGAAAGAAAGGATTTCTAAGGTACAGGCGCCGGTGATTTTGCTGTGCCTGGCCGGTGCATTTATCGCTATGCNGCCCTCCTTCGATTCCGATGCAATGCCGTTGGTCTTGGCGCTGCTGACAGCGGTTTCCAGCGGCTTGGCCTATACAATGATTGCATTTTGCAAGGGGCACGTCAATCCTTTTACGGTGATTTTTCATTTTTCCCTGTTTAGCACGGCGGCCTCCGGCATTTTGATGCTTCCTTCGTTTGTGGTTCCCTCGTGGAGGGACGCAGCTATGCTGTGCCTCATCGGACTGTTCGGTGCCGGCGGACAGATTGGCCTGACCTGCGCCTATCAGAAGGCGCCGGCCTCGGAGGTCAGCATCTATGATTACTCCGGCATTATTTACTCCGCCCTGCTGGGATACCTCCTGCTGGACGAAAAGCTGTCGGTTTCCACGGCGATGGGAGCCCTGCTGATTACTGCCGGTGGGCTGTGGGCCTTCCTGTACAACCGGAAAAAAGCGGGGGAGGCGGAGGAAGGCGGTCTCTGAGCAAGAAAAGAAGTTTGACACAGGACCGTTTCGGCGGTCTCCGGCGGCGGTCTGCGGCGCGGACGGGAGGGAATCGATTGGATTTTCTTCGGTGTGTTGACGATAAAACAAAAGCGGAAAGGAAATGATTATGAGCGACAATAAGCGCAGGATTAACAGCGATCTGGAGGACCGGATGACGCTGGACTGGCAGGGAACCCGGGCATTTTTCTATGGATTGGGATACAACGATGCGGATATTGAAAAGCCCCGGGTAGGCATCATGAACACCTGGAACGAAATCAACCCCGGTCATATCCACCAGCGGGGCCTGGCGGACGCCGCCCGGGAGGGTATTATTGAACGTGGGGGGCTTCCCTTCCTGTTCTACGGCGTCAACCTCTGCGACTGCGTAGGTGGCGGAGACTATGTGCTTCCCAGCCGGGACCTGCTGGTGAATGAGATTGAGCTGAACGCCAAGGCGCACAATTTGGATGCGATGGTGCTGATTGGGACCTGTGACAAGGTGGTTCCGGCGCTGCTGATGGCGGCGGGACGGGTGAATATCCCTACAGTAATCATCACAGGCGGATACATGAAGACCCCAGTGATGGACGGCGAATATGTGGACTTTATCGATATCGGCGCTTGCATCTCCAAAGTGAAAGAGGGCAAACTGCCCCAGGAGAAGTTTGAAGAGCTGATTCACACCTGTGCGCCCTGCANCGGAGCCTGCGGCATGATGGGAACCGCCAACACCATGAGCCTGCTGACGGAGACCATCGGTATGTCCCTGACGGGCAACGCCACGCTGGCCGCCGTGTCCGGCGATTTGATCAACCTCAGCCGGGAGGCCGGACGGAAGGTGATGGAGCTATGGGAGAAGAACATCCGTCCCCGGNACATCATTACGGAACGGGCGATTACCAACGCTATCCGTGTCTGCATGGCTATTGGAGGCTCCTCTAATACCATCATTCACATCCCTGCCGTGGCCACAGAGGCCTGCCTGGACATGGATTGCAGCGCCGTCTATGCGGAGGCCAGCTGTGAAGTTCCCCTGCTGATCGGCATTCGGCCTAACGGCAGACACTGCATGGCGGATTTCGAGGCTGCGGGCGGTCTGCCGGCTATGCTGAACGAGCTGAGGGAGAAACTGGACCTGAGCGGAATGACGGTGACGGGAAGGACCCTGGGGGAGAATATTCAGGGCCATGAGAACCGGAATCCCTCCGTTATCCACTCTCTTTCGGAGCCTCTGGACAGCGACGGGGGCCTGATTCTCTGCAAGGGAAATCTGGTGCCTCAGGGCGCGTTTATCAAGCAGTCCGCAGTTCCCGCCAAGCTGCATAAATTCCGGGGAACCGCTAAGGTTTACCACGATCAGGACGCGGCCATCGAAGCCCTGCGGAATGGGGAGATTCAGGCGGGCAACGTGGTGTTCATCATCTACCAGGGTGTCAAGGCCGGTCCCCACACCTCTTATGCCTTCACCACGGCGCTGAAAGGAAGCCATTTGAAGGACGATGTGGCCACGGTGACGGATGGACGCCTATCCGGCGCAGCCTCCGGCGCCTGTTTCGGTTATGCCTCTCCCGAGGCTGCCCTTCGAGGACCTCTCTGCGCGGTGAGAGACGGAGATTGGGTTAACTACGATATCGAGAAACGGGAGCTGAACATCGAGCTGTCCAGCGAGGAGCTGGAAAAGCGCATGGCGGAGGCGGAGCTGAAGCTGGAGCCCAAGACCGGTTGGCTTTCTGTTTATCAGCGCTGCGTCGGTTCCATCTTGAAGGGCGCTACCCTGATTGAGGATCACCGGGCCTGAGGGCGTGGGGTTTACTAGACTGGAGGAATGCATTATGAAGCACGAGAAGATTCAAATAGTCCCCCCCAATGCGCTGAAAACCAAGTGGTCCCGGGCAATCCGGTACGGCGATTTGATTTTCACCACCGCTCACTCCGCCGCCCGGCCAGACGGCACCATGCCCACCACCCCGGAGGAGCAGATCCGCGGCTGCTTTGAGAGCTTGAAAAACACCCTGGAGGCCGGTGGCTCCGGTATGGACATGGTATTGCACGCAGACTGCTTCCTGGCCCACCGGGAGGATTTCGCCTTGATGAATGAAATCTTTGACGAGTATTTCCTGGGTCAGGGTGTGCCTACTACCCGCAGTGTTACCGAGGTGACCTTTACCGCTCCGAAATTTCTTTTTGAGATTCAGGCGATTGCCGGTGTGCGGGACGCGGAATAATCCGCCGCTTCCCTGAGCAGCGGCGGCGCAGAGATGCTTGGCTTCGCATATGGTTTCTACATATTTGCGGACGACAATTTTAACAAAGGAGAAGAACACCATGAAGAAGATGCTAGCCTTACTCCTTGCGGCGGTGATGGTTTTATCCCTTGCCGCCTGCGGCGGAAAGCCTGCCAGTCCCAGCGAAAGCCCCTCCGGCGGCAGCCAGACCGGCGTGGAAACCAACAGCGGCGGCGAAAAGGTGGTTACCATCGGCGTGGCCGTGGACCTCCAGTCCTTCGACCCCGCCAACAACGACAGCACCTCCTCTGAATGCATCCTGCACAACATGTTCAGTCACCTTTATACCCAGGATGTGGAGGGCAATACGGTGGCCGACCTGGCGGTCAGCTATGAAATTCTGAATGACACCACCTGGCAGTTCAAGATTCGGGACGACGCCTTCTTCTGGAACGGCGATCCAGTGACGGCCGAGGACGTCAAATTCTCTCTGGAGCGGCCTGCCTTGGATACGTCGCTCCGGGAGAACCAGTATTTCAATGCCATCGCCGGAGTGGATGTAATCGATACAACCACGCTGAATATTCGGACAGTGGATCCCTTTCCCGCGCTGCTGTCCCTGGTCAGCAAGGCCGGCTCCGAGATTCTGCCCAAGGCTTATGTGGAGTCCTGCGGCGGTATGGAGGGCTTCCAGAAGGCGCCTGTGGGTTCCGGCCCCTATGTCTATGTCAGCTGGACCAAGGATGACAGCATTGTCATGGAACGGAACGAGAACTACTTTAACGCGGACAACACGAAACGGGACTTTGACCGCATTGTGTTCAAGGTGATTCCCGAGGAGTCTACCCGGGTGGCGGAGCTCCTCACGGGGAACATTGACATTGCCGAAAATGTATCCCCCAACGAATGGGACCGAATCAACGGGAACAGCGGCACGTCCATTGTCTTTGGAACCAGCGCCCGGGACTTCATGATTCTCTGCCGGTGCGACACAGACAGCCCCATTTCTAATGTGAAGGTTCGTCAGGCTCTGGAATATGCCATTGATACCGACCTGATCTGTGAGACCATTCTCTCCGGCAGCGGCCACTCCACCCGCACTCGCTGCCCCGCCGGTGTGTTTGGACATGACCCCTCCTTGGATAACGTGGGCCTCTACGATCCGGAATACGCCAAGCAGCTACTGGCGGAGGCGGGCTACCCCAATGGCTGCACCCTCTCCATGACCGGTGTCACAGGCCGCTATGTCTGCGACAGCGATATCGAACAGGCCATCGTTTCCATGGCCGCCGAGGTGGGAATTACGCTGGAACTGGAGCTTCTGGAGTTCTCCACCTTCTCGCAGATTCTTTCCTCCAACTCTTGGGGCGACATGGTTTTTGTCAACTACGGCGTGGGCTTCATGGACGGCTCCTATCCCATGAACCTCTATACGGAGGCTGCCGATGCCGGTATGGGCTGGAACAACGCCGAGTATGAGGCACTCTTTGCCGCCGCCCGGTCCAACATGGATCTGGACGAGCGTCTGGAGCAGTTCCAGCAGTGCCAGCAGTTGGTAGCCGCGGAGCTGCCCAGCATTCAGCTGATTCAGCCCAGCACCGCCGTCGGCGTCAGCGATGCGGTGGGCTATACTCCAGGTGTCATTGGAGCCTATTACTGTGATTGGATCACCAACAGCGGCAAATAATTTCTGACGGCAGACGACATAGACGGACGAAAAGGGGAGTTGTTTTAAACGGAGACAACTCCCCTTTTTGGAAAATCGGGAATGGTTTCCACCGGGGACGGGAAAGAAAGGTGACTCTATGGATTTAGAAAAAGTATATGCTTATATTGACGCCAACCGGGATCGCTACATTCAATTGCTGCAAACCTTTGTGCGCCAGCCCAGCGTTGCCTCCATGCATCCTGACAACGAGGACATGAAAGAGCTGGTAAAGCGAACCGTGCGGGAATACACCGGCGCAGAGCCGGAGGAGCTGAAAACCAACGGAAACGCCGTGCTCTACACGGAGCTGAAAGGGAAGCGGACGGACCGCATTCTGGGAATTTACAACCACTACGACGTGGTGTCGCCCGGGCCGGAAGAGCAGTGGCGCTTTCCCCCTTATTCCGGGACCATCGACGGCGGCGTCCTCTATTCCAGAGGAGCGGCGGACAATAAAGACGCCCTGGCCTGCCGTCTGTGTGCCCTGGACGCTATTCGCTCCGCAGGGGAGGAGCTGCCCCTGAACGTCAAGCTGGTTTATGACGGAGAGGAAGAAGTGGGCAGCCCGTCTCTCAGCGAAATCGTGGCCGCGAATCCCGCCAAGTTCTATGCCGATGGCTATATGTGGGAGGGGGGGGACCGTCTGCCGGACAACGGCCCCTTGATCATTGCCCTGGGGGCCAAGGGAATGCTGAGCGTGGAGCTGTTTGTCCAGGGCGGGAAAATCGATGTTCACAGCGCCAACGCTCCGTTGGTGCCGAATCCTGCCTGGCGGTTGGTCTGGGCTCTGTCAACCATAAAAAACGAGAGGGACGAGATCCTCATTGACGGTTTTTACGACGGGATTACTCCCGTTACACAGGCGGAAATCGACTCCCTGAGGCTAGGGAGATTTGACCCCGAGGATGTGAAACGGCTAAGCGGGATTGAAACTTATCTAGGCGGCGTGGAAGGGGAGGAAGCCCTGAAAAAGCTGCTGTTCTCACCCACGGCCAACATTGACGGCATGGTCTCCGGCCACACCGGAAAAGAGCATAAAAGCCTGGTCCCAGCCCGGGCTTCTGTGAAGATGGACTTCCGCCTGGTTCCGGGGCAGGACCCGGAGAACATTGCGCAGCTGCTTCGCCGGCATCTAGACAAGCATGGCTTTACCGACATTGAGATGGTGGTGGAGTCCTTCTGCGCCCCATTCCGCAGCGGTGTGGATTCCTCCTATGTCAAAGCGCTGTCTGCCGCGGCGGCTGATGTCTACGGCGCGGAGCCAGCCATTCAGATCACGCTGGCCGGTACGTCGCCTATGGAGAAGATCTGCAAATACGACCAGATTCCCGTGGCCATGATTGGTCCTGGAAATACGGAGTCCGCAGTCCACTCACCCAATGAGCACATTTTTATTGAGGATTATATTCTGGGCATCAAAATGGCGGCGGCGGTGATAGATCGGTTTGCCAGGGAGGAGTAAAGGAGAAATTCTATGGGGAAGTATATGCGTAGGCGCTTGCTCCAGGTAATCCCCGTGCTGCTGATTGTAACCGTCGTTGTGTTTTTTATGGTGCATCTGTCCGGCGATCCCACATCTATGATGCTGCCCCAGGACGCGACGCAGGAAGCACGGGAAAATCTGCGGGAAGCCCTCGGCCTGAACCGGCCGCTGCACGTACAGTATTGGATTTTTATCAAGGGCCTGTTTCAGGGGGACTTCGGCATCTCCCACAAGTACAACGCGCCGGCGCTGCCCATTGTGCTGGAGAGGATTCCCGCCTCACTGGAGCTTTGTGCCGTCTCAATCGTGCTGTCCGTAGTAATTGCGATTCCCCTGGGCGTCTGGGCCGCCAGGGCCCACGGCACGCCCTTTGACTCCCTTGTAAACGCCTTAGCGGTCTTGGGACAGGCGATGCCGAGTTTTTGGATTGGCATTATGCTGATTCTGCTTCTGGGGGTAAAATGGACCCTTCTGCCGGTTTCGGGCCGGGGCAGCATGGCTCAGTTGATCATGCCCTCGGTGACGCTGGCCATCGGCACCTCGGCGCAGATCATTCCCCTGGTGCGCTCCTCCATGCTGGAGATTGTGCACGAGGACTATATCCGAACCGCCCGGAGCAAGGGCCTCTCCGAGCNGACGGTCATTTACAGGCATGCCTTTAAAAATGCCTTGGTGCCGGTGATTACTATGGTCGCCCTGCAAATTCCCGCCCTGTTTGGGGGCGCGCTGATCACGGAGACCATTTTTGCGTGGCCCGGCCTGGGACAGCTGATGGTGACGGGAGTCACCAATCATGACATGGCGATCGTACAGGCCTGCATCCTGATGATTACCTTCATCACCATCGTTGTAAACCTTTGCGCCGATATGTTGTATTGCCTGATTGATCCGCGGATCCGAATGTGAGGAGGTACCGGTATGGGAAAAAAGAACGCACATAAGGGCGCGAATCCGCCAAGCGGTTTTCGCAAATACGCGGGGCTGCTGTTCCGCAGCCAAACCGGTACGATTGGTTTTTTCATTCTGCTGATGATTCTTATTATCGCCATCTTTGCACCCCATATTGCCCCCTATGACCCCACCTCGGTGGACCTGCGCGGTATGCGGATGCCTCCTTTCTGGATGGAGGGCGGGTCCATGGAGCACATTCTAGGCTGTGACAACCTGGGCCGGGACCTGTGGAGCCGCATCATTTATGGGACACGGGTTTCTTTATTGGTGGGGATCCTTTCCGTTCTGCTGGCGGGGGCCTTCGGAATTGTTCTGGGGATGGTTTCCGGTTTTTACGGCAGCTGGATCGACAGCGTGATTATGCGCGTGACAGACGCGTTTTTCGCCATCCCCAGGATTTTGATGGCCATGGTGGTTTTGATGGTTGCGGGTAGCAGCGTAGGCGTGCTGATTTTGATCATCGGCGGCACCAGCTGGGTTCCCTTTGCCCGGATGATCCGAAGCGAAGTGCTGGCGCTGAAGGAAAAAGAATTTGTGAAATGTTCCCGCAGCATCGGTACCAAGGGCACGGTCATCCTTCTGCGGCATATTTTGCCCAATGTCATGTCCTCCTTCATCGTCCTTTGTACGATGAACATCGCGGGCAATATTATCAGCGAGGCCGCCCTGTCCTTCCTGGGCGTAGGCATTCAGCCGCCTACGGTTTCCTGGGGCGTCATGCTGGCTGAGGGACGCAAGTTTTTGGGAACCCACTGGTGGATTGGGACTTTCCCGGGAATCGCCATTACCATTTCCGTGCTGGGAATCATGTTTCTGGGGAACTGGCTGCGGGATGTTTTGGATCCCCGGAACCAGGGAATTAAGTGAGGTGCATTGTGATGGAGCGGCAGACCACACTGGAGGTCCGGAATCTAAACGTTTACTTTAAAACCGCCGGCGGAAACCGCACTCAGGCCGTGAGGAATCTCTCCTTCCAGGTCGGCAGCGGGGAGCTTCTTGGAATTGTTGGAGAATCCGGCTGCGGGAAAAGTGTGTCCTCCTTGGCGATTATGGGGCTTTTGGAGTTTCCCGCCATTGCGGAGGCGGATAAAATCTGCCTCATGGGGACCGACATATCCAAAAACAGCCGGGAGGAGATGCGGAAGCTCCGGGGCAGCGAGCTTTCCATGATTTTTCAAGAGCCCATGACGTCGTTGAACCCCCTGTTCACCATCGGCGCGCAGCTCAGTGATACCATTGCCCTGCATCAGGAGTGCGGAAAGGCGGAGGCAAAGCGGCGGGCGGTGGAGATGCTGGAGAAAGTCGGCATTCCCAGAGCGGAGGCTGTGTATAAGTCCTACCCCAACGAGCTGTCCGGCGGGATGCGCCAGCGNNTCATGATTGCCATCGCTCTNGCGAATTCCCCGAAACTGCTGATTGCCGATGAGCCGACGACAGCCTTGGACGTTACCATTCAGGCCCAGATACTGGAGCTGATGCGGGACCTCATTCAGGATTCCAATACGGCCATTTTGTTCATCACCCACGATCTGGGTGTCATTGCGGAGATGGCGGACCGCGTACTGGTGATGTATGCCGGGAGTATTGTGGAGGAGGCGGACGTTATGACACTGTTCCACAACTGCGCTCACCCCTATACTCAGGGACTGCTGGACAGCACCATCAAGGTGCATGAGATTCACGATGAACTGAGATGCATCGAGGGTGTGGTGCCCAGCCTGCGGGATATGCCCTCCGGCTGTGCCTTTCACCCCCGCTGCCCCTATGCGCAGGAAGACTGCCGGAGTCAAAGGCCGGAATTGCGGAAGACAGCGGAGGGCCATACGGTCGCCTGCCTGCATCCGCTGAGAGGGAGGTGGAACCATGACTAAGGCGAGAGAACGGGCCGAACAGCTGCGGCAGGAACTGGCCCGGCCCTACGAGGGAGAGAACCTGCTGGAGGTAAGGCACCTGAAAAAGTATTNTCGGACCGGCAGCCGGTTTCTTCCCGGCAAAAGCGGTCAGTCCTACATCCGTGCGGTGGACGACGTCAGCTTTACCGTCAAAAGTGGGCAGACCCTGGGTATCGTTGGAGAATCAGGCTGTGGAAAATCCACCACAGGCAATACTATCATCCGCCTTCTGGAAAAGACCAGCGGAGAGGTTTACTTTCAGGGCCATGAAATTTCCGATATGTCCAAGGAGGAGATGGAGATCATCCGGCCCAACATTCAGATGATTTTTCAGGATCCCTATTCTTCGCTGAATCCCCGCATGCGAGTATTCGACATCATTGCGGAGCCGCTGCGGACCCATCGCGTTTGTAAATCGGAAGGGGAGCTGAGGGAACAGGTGCTGGACATGATGTCCGTTGTAGGCCTCCAGCCGGACTATGCCTCCCGGTACCCCCACGAGTTTTCCGGCGGACAGCGGCAGCGAATCGGCATTGCCCGGGCCCTGGCGCTGAGGCCAAAGCTGATCATCTGTGACGAGCCCGTCAGCGCTTTGGATGTGTCCATCCAGGCGCAGGTGCTGAACCTGCTGGCCTCTTTGCAAAAGGAATTTCACCTGTCCTATATATTCATTGCCCACGGTCTGCCTACGGTGAAGCATGTCAGTGACCGCATCGCGGTTATGTATTTGGGACAGCTGGTAGAACTGGCCGGTACGGACGAGCTGTTTGCNTCGCCCTGCCACCCTTATACGGAGGGCCTTTTGGCAGCAATCCCCATTCCCGACCCGGCCCTGCGCAAGGAGCGGAGGTCTGCCCTGCTTCAGGGGGACCTGCCATCTCCCGCCAATCCCCCCAGCGGCTGCCGCTTTCACACCCGCTGTGCCCACTGCAAGGAGATTTGCGAGGAGACGGTTCCCGCGTGGCGGGAGGTGCGTCCCGGCCACTTTGTAGCCTGTCATTTTCCGGTGGAAAATGGGAGGGGGATTTTGGAGCGGCAGGACGCGGCTGTGAAGTAGAAAGAAAGGGGCTTGCTTTATGGATCTTTACGAAAAACGCAGGACAAGGCTCTGCGAATGGATGCGGTCCCACGGCGTGGATGTGGCGCTGTTTGGAGAACCGCGGACATTTCTCTATCTGACGGGTGTTGTGATTAGTCCCGCCGAACGCTTTATAGGGCTCTTGCTGGACGCCCGGGATGGCCGTCACCTTGCCGTCGCACCCAAGCTGGAGGCGCTGAATATGCGCGGCTGCGCGGTGGAGCAGTGCCTCTACGAGGACGGAGCGGACCCGCTGGAAATCCTTCACCCCAAGATGAGAGGCCGGAAGGTGGGTGTGCAGATGGGCGGAGGCTTTCAGGAGCATTACAGCATGGCCCTGGGGAAACGACTTTTCCAGGCATATGGTCTAGAGATGGCGGATATGACTGATGTGGTAGATGAAATGCGCCTTTCTAAGGACGAGGAGGAGCTGATGGCCCTGCGGGCCTCGGCAGACCGCCTCTGCCGGATGTTTGCATTTATCCGGGAGCGGCTGGCTCCGGGAAAAGCGGAGCTGGAGCTCTCCATGGAGATGTTTGCGGAAACTTACCGCCTAGGCGGAACGGACTATATGATTCCCTGCATCCTCTCCGGTCCGGCCGCCGCCTCCCCTCACGGGCAGTCCAGCGGAAAGCTTCTGCAAAGAGGGGAGCAGGTCCTGATTGATTGCAGCATTGATTACAAGGGCTATTGGGCCGACATGTCCCGTACGTTTTTCCTGGGAGAGCCGACACCCAAAATGCGGGAGGTATTCCAGGTGCTGCTGGAGGCGCAGCAGGCAGCTATTGAGGCGGTGAAAATCGGTGAACCCATCTGCGGCATAGACCAGGCCGCCCGCCGGGTGATTGAGAAGGCCGGCTATGGCCCCTATTTCACCCACCGTGTGGGGCATGGCATCGGCTTGAGCATCCACGAGGCGCCCTCGGTGGACGGACGCAACCAGAATCCCATTTTAAAAGGAATGTACCACTCTGTGGAGCCCGGCATCTATATCCCCGGTGAGTTCGGAATGCGAATTGAGGATGATGTTTATGCGTCGGAATCCGGACCCATTGTGCTGACGGATCAGATGCGCAAGGACTTGGACTATATGATTTTGCAATCAAAACCTCCGGCTAAGCCGGAGGCTTGAGTAGTTCCTGAAGGGGCCTGATAATGACGGGTGTCTCAAGACACATCGAATATCTTTCGACTGCATCTTGTGCCCCGCCGCCCGTAAACGGACAACTTATCTTCCGTCAAAAGACTTTGCGTATCTGCCAGATGGGCAACATTGATAAAGACCTAAATACTATGCTGGTATGCTAAGGTTTCCCTCAAGACTTCTTTGCTTGTACGCTTTCTGGTAATTGCTTTATTGATTGACATTTCAATTTGACCAACAAAATTATAGAAGATACTCCCCTAATTTTTGGTAGTTTACACCCATGCTCCGCTGGCTCCCTCTGGTGTCAGAGGTGTTATATAGATCAATGATTTCCTTCCCTAAAGTTTCGGAAATCTCCTTTAAGGTGCTTCTTTCCTTGCCTCCGAGGAACAAAACACAGGAACAGTTGCCGATAATCGTCTCCGCGTGGTCCTTATAAATGGCCTTGAGCTGGCCCTGCGTCTGGACCACGATATGGATGGAAATTTCGCGGGAGCGAATCACGCTGATAAGATGTTGGAAGTTGGGAATCTTCTGGTTGGCGAAC
>NZ_CAJMXG010000001.1:0-53727 GCF_905219725.1 Oscillibacter sp. CU971 | reverse complement strand
CCGGAGGGGTTTTATGCGCGCGGTATAGTCTCCTGATAGCTGGATATATACGCCCCCCTTCCCCCCAATCAGCCAGCCGGGCCAGGCCGGGACCGGACCGGCGGACGGGGACCGGGCCAGACCGGACACGCCGGACCACAAAACCGCGCCCGCGCAAGATTCAACACATACGCGCACAAGCGCGAATCAAGACCGCGCGCGAGGCCGTAGGTACTCCCTGGACACCCCTCGCCGCCTGCGGGTCCGTGAGCGCAGGATTTTTTTAGGTATGAAGAATTTTTTTCGGCTTCCCCCGCGCTGACCTGAAAAAATAAGGGGGGCCTGAAAAAATGGGGGATAAAAATTGAGGCCGAGTTGTGAACAAATTATGAATTTTCAGGAAGTGGCACACCGTGTCCCGATTTTCGTGATAGATTGATAGTANGAATTTTTGGCCTGCGGCGGAAANGNNGCGGGCTTTTCTGTTTTCGTGCCCGTGTCCGCCGAAGCCCTACGTTTCCACGCGGGGTATATATGTAGGCGGCGCGGGCCGTTACCATTAGAGGGGGTGCGGCGCTGTGGCGAGGCGGAGCGCGGAGCGTGATACCGCCAGGGCTGAATACATAGAGCGCCGGAGCCGTGGCGAGGAAGTCAATCTGGCAGAGTTGGCCGACCGGCTGGGCGTGAAGCGTCAGACCTTGCGGAACTGGAAGAGTAAGTATAAATGGGACGAAGCTGTGCCGCCCCAACCGAAGAGGAAGAGGGGCGGACAGCCGGGGAACAAGAATAGTAAAGGAAAGAAAAATGCAGCGGGGTCCCATTCGGGAGCACCAACGGGAAATAAGAACGCAGAAAAAGACGGAGCGTACAGCGCCGTCTTTCTTGATATGCTCACGGACCAGGAGCGGGAGATTGTGGAGAAAACACCGCTGGAGGTTCGGGCCGCGTTGGAACACGAAATGAAGATACTGAAATTCCGCGAGCATAAGATACTGGAAAAAATCGCGGAGTACGAAAAGGCCGAAGAGGGCGCGGTATATCTTAGCGCCATGACGGAGATACGCGGGAAGAACGACACGACCATGCGGTTTTCTGACAGCGCCTTTAAGCGGGTCCAGAGTTTGCAGGAGGCGCTTTACAAGGTACAGGGACGTATCGCCAAAATCACGGACAGCCTGCGGGGGCTGGACGAGAGCGCAGCACGCCTTGCCATGGAGCGGGAACGGCTGGACATTTTGCGGATGCGGGCATCCGGCAGCGTGGACGTGCCCAGCATGGAAGAATCGGACGACCCGCCGGACAAGGTACTGGAGGATGAACAATGAGGCTATACACTTGTGAAGCCGTGGCGGACTGGCTGGCGCTGACGCCGCGCCGGGTCCGGCAGTTGCGGGACGAGGGCATTATCAGCGAGCGGATGCCAGGCTTNNATGAAATGAAAGCGACCNTCACGCGGTACATCATGTATCTGCGGAAGGGGACCGGGAAAACCGACCTGAACGACGAGCGGGCGCTGCTCACCCGCGCCAAGCGGGAAGCGGCGGACATGGAGAACGATTTGCGGCGGGGGACGCTGCACAGTTCGGAGGAAATCGAAAAGGGCATCAAGACCATGTGCCTGAATATCCGCGCCAAGCTCCTGATGCTGCCCGCCAAGCTCTCCCCGCGCCTGGCACAGATGGAGGGCAACCAGGCGGAGATTTTCGACGAGATGAAAAAAGCCGTAGACGAGGCGCTGGAAGAGCTGTCCGACTACCGGACGCTCCTTGCGCTGGCGGAGGGCAACGATGAAGAAGAAAGCGGTTGACCTGTGCGAAGGGTGTATATGGGCAAACAGAATCAGCGACCGGCGGGTATTCTGCCCATTCCCCCAGTGCGTGCGGGGGAAGCTGTCGCCCGGCGGGAGCAGGAAGGACAGGGACGATGAACACCAGAGAAGCCAGGGCGTGGATTGTTGAGCTTGCGCCGCAGACGNAAGCCATGTTCGCACGCTGCGNCGCACTCCTGAAACCGCCGCCCGCGCTGACGCTATCCCAGTGGGCGGATACATACCGGGTGCTGTCGGCAGAGAGCGCCGCCGCGCCTGGACGATGGAACACGGACAACGCGCCTTATCAGCGGGAAATCATGGACGCCATCGGGAATCCCCATATCCGCAAGGTGGTCATTATGAGCGCCGCGCAGATAGGAAAGACGGCCATGCTGATGAACGTGTTGGGCTACTATATGCACTACTACCCCGCGCCGGTGATGGTGATGGAGCCTACCCTTGATATGGCACAGGCGCTTTCCAAGGACTTCCTCGCGCCCATGATTCGGGATATGCCGGTGCTGTCCGCGCTGGTGGACACCAAAAGCCGGTACAGCGGGAACACCATCCTAAAGAAAAACTTCCCCGGCGGTCATGTGACAATCGTGGGAGCAAACAGCCCCGTGGGACTGCGTATGCGGCCCATCAAGGTTTTGCTGGCCGACGAGGTGGACGGCTACCCGGAGAGCGCCGGGACAGAGGGGGACCCGCTGCTGCTGGCGCAGAAGCGGCAAACGACCTTTTGGGACAAGAAAACAGTTATCGTCTCCACGCCGACCATCAAGGGACACAGCCGGATTGAAANNGAGTTTTTGGACAGTACAATGGAAGAGTGGACCGTGCCTTGCCCNNGGTGCGGCNATTTCCAGCCGCTCCAGTGGGGACCNATCAAGTTCGACAAGGACGACCTGACAAAGCCAATCCTGTACGAGTGCGAGCGCTGCGGGGAGGTATTCGGGGAATACGAATGGAAGCGCCAGGGCAAGCACGGCCATTTCGTGGCGAAGAATCCGAATGCGGAAGCGCGGGGGTTCCACCTGAACACGCTGGCCTCCAACTTCTGCGGCTGGCATGAAGTTGTGGAGAAACACCAGCTTGCTACCGAGCTTCTGCGCCAGGGGGACCCGGAGAAGATGAAAACGTGGGTCAACACGGAGCTGGGCGAGACGTGGGAAGAGCCGGGCGACCGGGTGGACGAGGACGCGCTTATCACACGGCGGGAGCTGTACGGAGCGGAGGTGCCGGACGACGTGCTGGTGCTGACGGCGGGCGTGGACGTGCAGGCGGACCGTTTCGAGGTGGAAGTCGTGGGATGGGGCGTCGGCAAAGAGAGCTGGGGCATCCGCTATCAGAAAATCATCGGGGACACGATGGAAAATCCCGTGTGGGAAAACCTGGACGCTTTTCTGCTGACGCCGTTTCACAAGAAGGATGGAACGGCGCTTTATATTTCCGCCGCGTGCATCGACAGCGGATACAGGTCCAACCAGGTCTACAGCTTCACCGTGGACAAGTTCAACCGCTATGTGTTCGCCATCAAGGGCAAGGGCGGACAGGGCGTGCCGTACATCCGCAACCCGTCCACGGATAACCGGGTCAAGACGCCGCTGTTCACAATCNGCGTNNNCNCGGGGGAGNATTTTACCTACCAGCGCTTGCGCGTAACCGAGCGGGGGCCGAACTACTGCCATTTCCCGTCCGACGAGGGGGCAGGGTACGACGCGACCTACTTCAAGGGGCTGGCAAGCGAAATGAAAATCACGCGGTTCCGCAAGGGGAAAATGACCGTCTCCTGGGTGCTGCGGGACGAGGGATACAAGCGCAACGAGCCGCTNGACCTGCGCAACTACGCGACAGCCGCGCTGGAAATCTACAATCCGCCGCTNCAGAAGCCGGAGCCGGGGGCCGTGGTCCAGCGNCGGACGGGACGCCGGAAACTGAATGGAGGAATCTAAATGGCTATTTACTCGGTAGAGTTTTGCAAGAGAANGCTCAATACCNGGCTTGCGGCGGAGGAAGCTATCGCCACCGGGCAGAGATACCAGATCGAAGGCCGGAGCCNGACGCGGGCGGACCTGTACGATGTGCGGAAAGAGATCGAATTTTGGGAGGGGAAACTTGCCGTAGCAGCGGCAGAGGAACAGTACGGCGGAAGGAACCGGGTATTCCGTGCGGTTATCCGTGATGTGTAGGGAGGTCAGGCATGGCAAAAATGAATTTGCTGNNCCGGNNCATTGCCGCCGTCNCTCCGGTNCGGGCGGTGAGGCGAGCCGCCGCGAGAACGGCGCTGGAGTTTGTCAACAGCGGATACGGTAACTACGGCGCGAACCTGACCAAGAAGAGTATGCGCGGCTGGATGTACCACNGCGGAAGCCCGAAGGAGGACATCGAGGATAACCTTGACGTGCTGCGCCAGCGGTCCCGCGACGCCTATATGGGAATCCCGACGGCCTCTGCCGCGCTGAAAACCATGCGGACAAACGTAGTGGCGGGCGGGCTTATGCCGTCGCCGCAGATCGACGCTGATTATTTGCGGCTGACCAACGAACAGGCGGAAGCGCTGCAAGCTCAAATCCTGCGGGAGTTCGCTCTGTGGGCGGATACGCCGGTATGTGACGCGGACCGTGTGGACAATTTCTACAAGCTGCAACAGCTTGCTTTCCTGTCCTACCTGATGAACGGGGACGCCTTTGCANTGCTGCCCGTGAANGAGCAGCCGGGCCAGCCGTACAGCCTGCGGGTGCGCGTCATTGAAGCGGACCGGGTGTGTTCGCCGGACGGATACGACCGCCTTGTACCCTGCGAGGTAAAGGGTCACAAGGTACACAGCATCGTACAGGGCGTGGAGACGGACGCCGACGGTATGGTAATTGCCTACTGGATATGCAACCAGCACCCATTGTCCAGCCTCTCCAATCAGGCGGGCGCGCTGGAATGGACGCGGGTAGAAGCCTACGGGAGCAGCGGGAGGCCGAACGTCCTCCATGTGATGAACCGGGAACGGGCGGGCCAGCGCCGGGGCGTCCCTGTTCTTGCCCCGGTCCTGGAGGCGCTGAAACAGTTGGGGCGGTATACCGAAGCGGAGATCACGGCGGCGGTTATATCCGCCATGTTCACGGTTTTTATCCAGTCCGCCACCGTGCAGAACGGGAAGCCAATAGGCGAGGCGCTGCCGCCGGAACAGCTCATTGACGCGCAGGACCAGGGGACTATCGAACTGGGCAACGGCGCAATCGTGGCGCTGAATCCGGGGGAAACGGTAGAGTTTGCGAAGCCGGAACACCCGAACAGCGGGTACGACGCTTTTTTCAACGCCATGGTAAAGGAGATCGGCGCAGCGCTGGAAATCCCTCCGGAGGTACTGGAAAAGCAGTTTACGCAGAATTTCAGCAGCGCGCGCGGGTCCCTCAACGAGTTTTGGCGAACCTGCGGGATGCAGAGGGATTGGTTTTCGGACGACTTCTGCCAACCGGTCTATGAGGCGTGGCTTGCCGAAGCGGTGGCGCGAGGACGTATCAAGGCACCGGGATTTTTTGGCGACCCGGCAATCCGCAAGGCATATGCCGACTGCAAGTGGAACGGGCCGAGCCGGACAGCGCTGAATCCGTCCCAGGAGGTAGAGGCCGCTATAAAGCGTGTGGACGCCGGTTTCTCCACGGCGGAGGAAGAGACGGCCCAGCTCACAGGAGGGGACTACAACCGGAACATTCGCAAGCGGGCGATAGAGGCCGCGCGAAAACGGGAGGTAGACAAGATCGCAAACCCGCCGCCCAGCGGAGCGGGANAGACGCCGCCGGACACAGGCGGGCAAGAAGGNGNAACGGGAAATGCCCAATAAGTTTTGGCAATTCCGCAATATGGCGGGAGGCGGCGCGGAGCTGCTGCTATACGGCGACATTGCGGACACAAGCTGGTGGGGGGATGAAGTGACCCCAAAGCAGTTTGCCGAGGANCTGGACGGCCTGGGAGCCGTGANCGAGATTGCNGTGCGCATCNACAGCGGAGGCGGTGACGTGTTCGCCGCACAGGCCATCGGCAATATGTTGGAGCGGAACGCGGCCCATGTGACGGCCTACATCGACGGCGTATGCGCGTCGGCGGCGACAATCGTTGCCTGCCACTGTGACAAGGTTATCGCGGCGAACGACAGCACCTATATGATTCACCCGGTCAAGATGGGGCTGTTCGGCTATGCGGACGCGGCAACGCTGCAACAGTACATCGACGCCATCACCACCATACGGGAGAACATCGTCACCCTGTACGCCAAGAAAACGTGCCGGGAGAAGGACGAGGTGGCTGGGTGGATGGACGCGACGAGCTGGTGGACAGGCCCCCAGGCAAAAGAAAACGGCTTTGTGGACGAGCTGACGGATAACGAAGAGGACGCAGTTGTGGAGAACCGCAACGGCGTCCTCTTTGTTAATAGCGTCAGTATGGGCCTGCCGTTCGACAAGGCCCCTAAATTCGTGCAAGACAGTCTGACGGCCCCCGCCGCCGGACGGCCTGCAAATACAAAACCGGCGGGACAGCCGGAGAAACAACAGGAGGTACAGGACATGGACCCGAAAGACATCAAGACTGTGGACGACCTGCGGAAAGCCTATCCCGCGCTGGTTGACCAAATCGAGCAAGCGGCGGTGGCGGCGGCGACGGAGGCTGCAACCAACGCCGAGCGGGCACGCATCCAGAGCATTGAGGATATGGCCCTGCCCGGCAGCGAAAAGCTGGCGGCAGAAGCCAAGTTCACCAAGACCATGAGCGCGGCGGAATTTGCCGAGGCAATGGTCAAGAACGCCAAGACCCAGGGCGCGACCTATCTGGCACAGGTGAAGAAGGACGCGGAGAGCAGCGGCGTCAACGGCGTCACCAGCGCCCAGCCCGCCGGTATGACCAGCGGCGACGAGTTCCTGGCGACTATCAAGAGCGTGGGCCAGAAAAAGTAAGGGGAGGAAAAACGACATGAGCATGGATTTGAGCGTCAAGAAATTCAGCACCGAGCCGGGATATTTCGAGGCGGGAATCGGACCTGTCGCCAAGGCCGTGAAGGTGGCGGCGGCGGACATCCCCGCCCACGCGCCCGTGGCGCTGGACGGCGACGGCAAGCTGACGCTGTTGACGGCGGACAACAAGGCCAGTGTCTACGGCCTGGTGCCGGACAGCATCCGGGCGGACGAGGAAGGGCCGGTATGGCTCACCGGAGAATACTTTGCCGACAGCCTGGTTTTGCCGGAGGGCATGACGGCGGCGGACGTGGAAACGGTGCTGCGGAACATCGGCATTTTCCTGAAATAAACATTCCCGCTTCCCGCAAGGGGGCGGGAAAATTTTTGCACACAAAAGGAGGAAATGAATTATGCCTAACGCGATTGATATTTACCAGCCTCGGTATATGGCGGAGGTGGTGCGGCAGACCCCGCCCATCCCCACCTACTTCNGGGACACGTTCTTCAACCGGGTCATTACCTTCCCCACCGAGCGGGTGGACATGGACCTGATGAAGGGAGACCGGAAAATCCTGCCCTACGTCCACCCGGACGCGGGCGGCAAGGCCGTGAAGATGGACGGATTTCAGACCAAGAGCTATGCCGCGCCGCTGGTGTCTNGCTACATCGTGACCACCGCCGCGCAGATGATGACCCGGCTCCCCGGCGAGGACCTTTACAGCGGCATGACGCCCGNCGAGCGGGCGGCGCGGAAGCTGATGGAGGAATACGCGACCCTGAACGACGCCTGTACGCGCCGGGAGGAATATATGTGCGCAGAGGCCATCAAGACCGGCCTTATCCATGTGGAGGGTCCCGGTGTGAAGGAGGACATCGACTTTGACTTCACCANCACGGTCAGCCTGACCGGCGACGAGCAGTGGGGCGGGAGCAAGGCGGCAATCCTGAACAACCTGGAGGACTGGGTGAGCCGGGTGCTTATCGAGGGCTTTGCCAACGTGGATACGGCCATCATGGGCAAGACCGCCCTGCGCAAGTTCCTGGACGACGCGGACGTGATGAAGAAGCTGGACAACCGGCGGGTGGANCTGGGCATCATCGCCCCCAGGGAACTGCCGGGCGGCGTCAGCTACATCGGCCACCTGAACAAGCCCAATCTGGACATCATGCAGTATGCGGGCGTCTATNTGGACGACTGGACGNACCCGGCCAACCCCACCGTCAAGCCGCTGGTGGACGACAACATGATTATCCTGATTTCCTCGGCGGCGAGTTTCATCATGGCCTACGGCGCGTGCAGCTACTATGACGAGAGCAAGCAGCTTGTGACCGCGCAGACCTCNCGCCTGATGCACTCCTACATCNTCCACAACCCGGAGCGGCGCATCCTCCAGCTCGACGCCCGGCCCCTGCCTATCCCCGACAAGGTGGATAGCTGGCTGGTTGCTACCGTGTGCTGATGGAGGGAATGGAAATGGCGAGAGGTAAGAAAACAGATAAGAAGAACACCGCCCCTGCCCAGAAGACGGCGGAGCGGACCGAGGACGCCACCGCCACCCAGGAGACAGCGGAGCAGGCCGGGGAGGCCACCACCACCCAGGAGACGGCGGAGCAGGCCGGGGAGGCCACCACCACCCAGGAGACAGCGGAGCGGGCTGGGGAGGCCACCACCACCCAGGAGACAGCGGAGCAGGCCGGGGAGGCCACCACCACCCAGGAGACGGCGGAGCGGGCTGGTGAGGCCACCACCACCCAGGAGACAGCGGAGCAGGCCGGGGAGGCCACCACCACCCAGGAGACAGCGGAGCGGGCTGGGGAGGCCACCACCACCCAGGAGACAGCGGAGCAGGCCGGGGAGGCCACCACCACCCAGGAGACAGCGGAGCGGGCTGGGGAGGCCACCAACACCCAGGAGACAGCGGAGCAGGCCGGGGAGGCCACCACCACCCAGGAGACAGCGGAGCGGGCTGGGGAGGCCACCACCACCCAGGAGACAGCGGAGCAGGCCGGGGAGGCCACCACCACCCAGGAGACGGCGGAGCAGGAAGAGGGCACCGCCCCTGCCAAAGAGACGCCGGAGCGGGACATCCTTGCGGGAATCCAGAATCCGTGTGTATACTGCGGGCCGACCATGCGGGGCGTGGCGCGGCAGTACACCACCTTCCAGGGGGGAATCCCCGACGCGCTGCGGGACTTCATCAAGGAACACCCGGAGGCGCGGCAGCTTATCGTCTCCACGGCACAGTTTCCCGCTATGCGCCGTCGGCTTGACACGCCGGGGACGGCGNAGGCGAAGCTCTACAAGCAGGTCAAGGAGCTGCTTGGGAAATGAAAGTTCTGTTCGACTATGGAGTAGGCGGGGAGCCGGAGGGGTCCCCGCCTACGTTCAAGCAATGCGCGGCGGCGGATATTCACGCCGCGTTTCTGAATCCGACCGAACACGGAGAGGTGCGGACAATCCGCTATGACGGCGTGGAATATGAGGACATCACCGTGATAGAGAGCGGGCCGAAGGAGGGCAAGCGGTCCTCCGTGGTGCAGATGCAGCACGATTTCGGCCAAGGTCTGTATAAGCGGACCATCATCCTTTACGTCGCGGAGAAGGACCTGAACGGCGTGAAGCCGGAGCAGGGGTCCATGCTGTCCATGAACGACGAAGAGGGCGGCACGTTCNTCCACAAATACCGCGTGGTGGAATCGGGGACGGAAATGGGAATGTTCCGGTTGAAGCTGGAGGAAGTGGACGAATGAACACGGAAGCAAGGACCAACGCAATCACCGGGTCTGTCACCGTCACGGTCAACGAGGCGGCAGGGCAGGCGGCTATCGAGCGGGCAAAGGCGCTGCTGGCCGGTATCCAGGGCGGCGTGGACAAGGCTATGAAAGCCTCCATGAGCCGGACCGTTGACAGGCTGCGGCGGGAGAGCAACCAGGCCATCCGGGAGAAGTACGACATCACGGACGCGGGAATCCGCGCAGAGAAAAACGTGCGGGTCCGATACAGCTACCAGAACGGCGTGCAGGCCACCGTCACCTTCTCCGGGCGGAAGATACCGCTGTACCGTTTCGGCGGCGCATACCCCAANGTTCCGACGCAGGACATCGCGGCGGGGAAGAAGCCGNTCATGGTAAAGGGCGCGTGGACCATGCAGTACCAGGGAGTGGCCGCACGGGGCCACCAGTTCCAGGACACCGGCCCGACGCAGTTCATGGACGCCTTTGTGGCGCAGATGAAGTCCAGGCATATCGGAATCTTTGAGCGGACCGGCGGAAGCACCAGCAAGGGCAGCGACGCTATCCGGGAAATTATGGGGTCCTCTGTGGCGCAGATGGTGGGAAACCAGCAAGTGGCGCAGGGGTTGACCGAGCGGGCCTATGAGACGTTTGAAACGGAGCTGGACAAGGCGGTGTACCGAATCCTGACGGGATGGAGGTAACACGAGGGGTCCCCGGCGAAACCCAGCGCAGCGGTTTCGCTGGGGAGAGGACGAGCAACGGATTGAAGCGGATGCCCGGTGAACAGCCGGGCGTAGCGGAAAGGAGTTTGCGAGGACGTTGCAGAGAGTGNCCTTAGAGAACGAAACCAAAGTGGGCNTGCTGTACGNGCTGAAAGACTTTACCACGGAGACGGTGAAGGACCTGCTTATGCCGGTGAAGCGGCAAAAACAGGACGAGCGGGAGCCGAAGCGCAGGGCGGCGGCGGTGTTTCTGGCGCGGTTGCCGGACATGACATCGTTCGAGAAAAAGGCACCCTTCATTCTCCACCAGGCGGTGACGGGCGAGGACGGGCTAAAGAACGCCAACAAGGGGACGGGCCGGGAATCCAGGTTAGAGCTGCAAAGCTCCGCCGTTATCCGGTCCGTGTTCTGCGTCTACCACCCGGACGAGGAAGAGGGCGGGCTTGCGCTGCTGAACATCATGGAGGAAATGCGCATCGCGCTCCTGATGTACCCGACACTGAACAAGGTCTTTGAGCTGGACCTAAAGGAAGGTATCAACCAAATGGTCTACCCGGAAACGGGAGAGCGGGGAACCGCGCCGTTCTACCTGGGGGAAATGGTGACGGCCTGGAAGCTGCCGCCGGTAACAAGAATCGAGGCGGCGCGGGTGGCGCACGGCTGGCTACCGGACGACAAAGCCGTAAGGCACCTGCAAGACAGCTACCCAAAGACGGACCCAAGAATCTGAAAGGAAAGGATTTGAGCGCACATGGCGAAGAAAGAAACCACCGCGCCCGTGACAGGGCCGGACAACACGGGGAACGAGAAGAAGAGCCGGGCGGGGACGTGTCCCTCCGGCTTTTACATTTACATCGGCNCCAACATCAAGAAGCACATCCAGACCGGGACCATCTACCGGGGGACGCGGGCGAACGCGCTGAAACAGGCGGCGGAGGCTATCAAGGCGTACCCGCTGGTCAAGACCCTTATCGTCTCCGGCGACGCGCTGCCGGAGGCCCGTTTGAAGGTCAAGGCCCCCGGCAACGCACTGTACGCCAACTACATGAAGCTGAAGCTGGCGGGAAAGGAAGGTAAGTAACAATGGCGAAACTCGGCGTACACGTTTTTGAAAAGGCTACGTCCGTCCAGACGCCGAAGGTGGCAACGGTGGGCATCCCCTTTGTGGTGGGGACCGCGCCGGTGCAGTCTGCGGCGAAGCCTGCCAAGTCCAACGTCCCCGTGCTGGTGACGAGCTGGGACGAGGCGGTGGAGAAGCTGGGCTTTTCCTATGACTGGGAGAGCTATACGCTGTGCGAGTTCATGTACTCCCACCTCCAGCTTTTCGGGGCGCAGCCGGTCATTTTCTGCAACATCAACGACCCGGCCAGCATGAAGCGGGAAGAGGCGGCGGCGGACTATACCGTGGCCGACCACAGGGTTGCCGTCTCCGTGGACGCGATTGCGGACACCATCAAGGTCAGCGTGGCAGAGGGCGCAGGCGAGGCGGCTACAACGCGGGCGCTGGAGCGGGACACGGACTACAGCATCCTCAACGACCGGGACAACACGGATACCTACGTCTGCATCGTGGAGCTGCTGGAGGACGGAAGCGCCTATGACGCGGAGACGGTGAGCGTTGCCTACAGCGCGGCGGACCCCAAGACCGCAACGGTGGCCGACGTGGTGGACGGCGTGGCCCAGGTGGACGCCTGCCTGACGGCGGTGGGCCTGGTCCCGGACCTTGTCGCCGCCCCCGGCTGGTCCCACAATACCGTCGTGGCTGCTGTGATGGCGACCAAGGCGGCGGCTATCAATGGGCTGTTCAAGGGCAAGGCCGTTATCGACGCGGACTGCGGCGAGGACGGCGTGACCGAATACTCCCAGCTCTCCGGCTACAAGAACAAAANCANCNTTGTGNANGTGGACCAGATTATTTGCTGGCCTATGGTGCAGCTCGGAGACTACCGCTTCCACCTGTCTACCCAGCTCTGCGGCCTGATGGCGACGGTGGACGCCGGAAACCGGGGAATCCCCTACGAATCCCCGTCCAACAAAAACCTGAAAATGGACGCCTGCGTGCTGGCGGACGGTACGCCGGTCAACCTGACGTGGAACCANGTGGNCCTTATNGCGGGGAGCTGGGGCGTCGTTACGGCGGTCAACTTCCTGGATTCCGGGTGGGTCGCCAAGGGCAACTACACCGCCTGCTATCCGGGCAATACGGACGTGAAGGACCAGTTCATCCCCGTGTCCCGTATGTTTGACTTCATCGGGAACACCCTTATTCGCACGTTCTGGTCCAAGCTGGACAAGCCCATGACCCCGGCGCTGCGGGACAGCATCTTGCAGACCTGCAATATCTGGCTGGGCGGGCTGACCGGCGGCGGCTACCTCTACGGGGCGCGGGCGGAAATGCTGGCGGAGGAAAATCCGCTGACCTCTCTGCTGGACGGCATTATCACGCTGCACATCTACAACGCGCCGCCCGTACCCGCGCAGGAAATCGACTTCATTCTGGAATACGACGTTTCCTACATGGAGACGGCGCTGGCGGCGTAAGGAGGAATAGAAGATGATTTATCCGAACGGCCATATTGATTACCTCATGTACGAGAATGGCGGGGCGCTGATCGGCGTTGCCAAGGTGACAATGCCCCCCATCAAGTACAAGACCGTCACCGCCACAGGCGCGGCGCTCATGGGCGACGTGACTATCCCTCTGGCAAGCATGATTGAGGCCATGACCATCAATATCGAGTTCTCCAGCGTGGCGGACGCCATTGTACAGCTCGGCACCAACGAGTGGCACGACGTGGCCCTGTACCTGGCGGACCAGTATTTTGACGGCGTGACCCGGAAGGAAGAGCTGGAGCCGATTCGCTTTGAGCTGTCCATCCGGCCCACGGAGATCAACCAGGGGACCATCCAGACGGCCAGCGCCGCCGACGCCTCCGGCACCTACAGCGTGTGCAAGTACACGGTGTATAAGAACGGGGCAAAGGTCATTGACATTGACCAGTTCAACCAGGTCCACGAAATCAANGGCGTGGACAACGCCGCCNTGGTGAGAAAGGNCATGGGCATGATGTAGTCGAAAGAAGCCTGCTGCATTGCGCTTCCGGCTAACGCCGAAAGCTACATATCCGCAGGCTCCTTTCTCCTATCAAAACCGCACCCGCTACGCTGGGCTGCGGTTTTGTTTTAGGACGGGGAAACGAAAATAAAGCCGCCCCTTCATGAGCTGGAGGGGCGGCTTATCAAATACAGGAAGGAGCTTTACCTATGAGCGCAGAGGAAAAGAAGCTGGACATGGAGGGCGTGGCCCAGGACGCGGCGGAGGCCGAGCGGGTGGCGGAGGAAGCCAGGCAGGNGTAGGAAACCGGGAGCTATACCCACACGTTCAAGAATCCGTTCCCGTGGAAGGGCAAGACCTATGAGACGCTGACGTTCGACTGGACCGCGCTGAACGGCGGGGACCACCTGGAAATCGAAAGCGAAATCGTGATGAAGGGCCGCACGCTGGTATCTCCGGCGTTTACCGGGGACTTCCTGGCGGGTATGGCAGCGCGGGCCTGCACCGAGCGGGACGAGAAGGGCAAGCGGGTCATTGACGGGTGGGCAATCAAGGAAATGCCCCTGACCGATTTTCAGGCCATTACGAGGAAAGCGCGGGGTTTTTTGCTGCGTGCGGAGTAAAAGTCGAAGGGCTTTGGCTCCGAAAGCAATGTATCCTTCTGGCGCGGCATAACGGCGGTTCGCCGCTGGATTGGTTGGGCGTCCCTCTTTGGCAGTATGGCGGCTGGATTCAGGCCACCAATGAATTGAACGAGAAGAAAAAGCCGAAAGCACCCGAAAAAATTCCAGCCAGCCTGACGGGAAATAAGGCGAAGGAGCTTTTCGGCCTGCCGGGGAATGGATGATAGGGAGGCGACGAAGTGGCGCAAAAGCAGTATTCCTTTGACTTTATTCTGAACGCTGTACTGAACGGCGGATTTTCCGGCACGTTCACAAAGGCACAGCAGGAGTTTATACGGCTGGGCACGGAAATCAAAAACCTCCAGGCTATTCAGCGGGACGTGAAAGCCTATGAGAAGCAGGCGGCGGCGGTACAGAATACGTCGCAAAAGCTGGAAAACCTGAANCGGCAGTANNAGCTTGTCAACAAGCAAATCGGGGAAACCACCGGCTCCACAACCGCGCTGGAGCGGGAAAAGCTCAAGCTGGAACAGCGCATTAACAACACGGAGGCGGCGNTTGAAAAGCTGCGGCAAAAGNTGGGGGAGACAAAGGACCGGCTGGACGCGGCGGGGGTAAGTACATCCGACCTCGCGNGCAAGGACGCCGAGCTGACCGCCAAAATCCAAGAGTTGACCGAAGAGCAGAAGAAAGCCGCAGAGGGAGCGGGAGGGTTCGGCAATGCTGGCGTACAGGCCATAGAGGCCGTAGGCGGTGCCATTGCAGCCGCCGGTATCACCGTGGCCATGAAGTCAATCGCGGACGCCTACATGGAGTGCGTGGAAGTGGCCGGAAACTTTGAACAGGCAATGTCCGCTGTGGAGGCAATCGCCAACTCCAACACATCGGAANTGGCGGCGCTGACGGCGGAGGCAAAGGAGCTGGGAGNAACAACCAAGTTTACCGCGCAGCAGAGCGCCAACGCTATGGAGTATATGGCGATGGCAGGCTGGGACGCACGGGAAATGCTGAACGGCATGGACGGCGTTATCAACCTGGCGGCAGCAGCCGGGGAGGACCTGGCGCAAGTATCCGATATTGTAACGGACAACCTGTCCGCCTTTGGGCTGAAAGCGTCGGATACCGCGCACTTTGCGGATGTGCTGGCGGCGGCAGCGGCAAACTCCAACACCAATATCTCCATCATGGGCGAGACATTCAAAAGCTCTTCCTCCGTTGCGGGCGCACTGGGTTACAGCATTGAGGATGTGGCCGTGATGGTGGGCCTGATGGCGAACAACTCCGTGAAAGGGTCCCGCGCCGGGACCGCGCTGCGCAATATCTTCAACGGCCTGCTGGACGGCGTGACGCTGACGGCGAAAGCCTTTGGAGAGCTGGACTACTCCGCCGTCAATTCGGACGGCTCCATGAAGGGCCTGATGGAAACAGTAGAGGACCTGCGCGGGTATTTCAGCCAAATGACCGAGGCGGAACGGGTCAACAACGCTATGACCATTGCCGGTATGCGCGGCTACAACGGACTGCTTGCAATCCTGAACGCCACGAACGAGGACTTCCAAAGCCTGTACGCCTCCATCAACAACTGCAACGGCGCGGCGGAGCGGATGGCAAAGGTGAAGCTGGACAACCTGAACGGCGACATCACGCTTGCAAACTCCGCTATGGAGGCGCTGCAATCCACCATCGGAGAGCAATTCAACCCGGAACTGCGGGAGCTGACGCAACTAAAGACGGAGCTGCTGAACGGGCTGAATGATTTTATCATTGAAAACCCGTCGCTCACAAAGGGCCTTATGGCCGGGGCGGGTGCTGCTATGGCGCTGGGGACCGCTATTGTGGGTGCGAACACCGCAATGAAAGTTTGGAAAGCCCTTAATCTGGCGTCGCTGTTCGCAACACCGGCGGGACCGTTCCTAGCAGTTGTAGGCGCTGCCGCCGCTGCGACTGCGGCGGTAGTAACTTTTGTGGACGCCACGCGGGACGGCGGACCGGCGGTGCGGGAGCTGACTGTAGCCGCGCGGGAACTGAACGCGGAAATGGAGGAAGCGGGAAAAACCCATGAGGACGCGGCGGCTGAAATCCTGGCGACGGCAAACACGGCTGACTTTCTGATTGGGAAGCTGGAGGAAATGGAGGCCGCAGAGGGAGAGAACGCGGAACAGAGCCAGGAGTATCAAAACACGTTGGCGCTGCTTCTGCGGACAATGCCGGAGCTGTCCGACTGCATCAGCACCACCACGGACGAGTACGNGCGGTCTACCTACGCGCTGGAGACTGACACGGCAGCGCTCCGTGCCAACACGGAGGAATGGAAGAAAAACGCCCAGGCAAAAGCCTATCAGGACTATCTTAACACCGTATATGACCAGTACGGGGAGGTCCTGCAAGAAGCGGCGGAGAATGAAATCGGGCTGACCATGGCGAAGTACAAGCAGGAAGAGGCCAGTCAGAANTANAACGCCGCAATCGAGCGGATGAACGAGCTGTGGGCCGAAGCCAGCGAAAAGGCGGAGGAACAGAACCGGGAGTTTGGAACGCTGGTGGACGCATCGGCATTTCTCTCCCAGGAATACTACGACCTGCAAAACTCCCTTGAAAACCTCAGTCAAGAGCTGTTCGACGCACAATCCGATGTGGACGCACACGAAAAGGCCATTGAGAAGGACAAGGAAGCCGTCGCCGCCGCAGAAGAGGAAATGTCGCTTCTGGATAAAGTGGTACAAGACCTAATGCGGACGCTGGGCATCTACACGGAGGAAGAAGACAATCTGACAGCGCAGGAATCGGCGGNCCGGGAAGCGCTNGACGAGACAATGGCATNCGTACAGGCGTTGACGAAGGCATACGCAGACGCTTACGAGAGCTTTTCCGGGCAGTTTGGATTGTTCGACGAGGCAAAAGCGGACGCCGAGGCCACCGTTGCGGCGGCGCAAGAAGCGCTGAAAACACAGCTTTCTTTCTGGAAGGGGTACGCCGCCAATATCGCAGCCCTGAAAAAAATATCCGCCGAGCACCTGGGGGTAACGCAGGAGAACTACAACGCACTGATGGAGTATGTCAGGAGCGGGACACCGGAGGCGGCGGGCCTTGCCGCCGACATGGTCAAGGCCGTAAACGATGGAAACACCCAGGCGCTCACCGACCTGGCGGACACGCTGGGGGAAATCAGCGCAAGCCAGGAGGAAGCCGCCGGGGATGTGGCGGAATGGACGACCGGCCTCAACGAGCNGATGGACCAGCTTATCCGGNATATGAAAGAAGAAATCGGGAAGCTGGATATGTCGGAGGAAGCAAAAGAGAGCGGGCGGGCCACGGTGCAAGCCTACATCGACCAGGCGGAAGGTATGCTTCCGCAGGTACAAGCGGCATACGCGAGAGTTGCGCGGGCCGCTTCTCTTGCGCTGGGACCAGCGAAATACGCCGACAGCGCGTGGTATGCGAACGGTGGACGGGGCTATGCCAGCGGAACGGCAAACGCCGTGCCGGGCTGGTCCTGGGTAGGCGAAGAGGGGCCGGAGCTGATGCGGATGCACGGCGGGGAGCAGATTCTTCCCANNAGCGTTTCCCGCGAGGTNGCGGAGGACTACAACGCATACACGCGGTATACCGCCGCCCAGGGCGTACAGTCCGCAAGACCGCCCCTGGAGGTCACAGGGACGAGCGGGGCGGCGGCGGGCAGGCCGAAGATAGACCTGCACCTCCACATCGAAGCTGGGGCGTCGCCGGAGACGGTNAACGCCTGGCAGGATTACGTCAGCCGGGGCGAGCTGAAAAGCGCCGTCCTGGAGGTCATGGAGGACGCCGACGCGGACATGAGAAGGAGGGCCATGGTGTGAGCGGTTCCTACACAACGGTCCAGGGCGACACCTGGGACATGATTGCGTACCGGAAGCTGGGAAGCACAGACTACACGGACCAGCTTGTGAGCGCAAACCTGGAACACGTCGGGAAGCTCCTGTTCCCGGCGGGGGTCACGCTGCGCCTGCCGGAAATCGAGGAAAAGCCCAACGCAAACCTCCCGCCGTGGAAACGATAGCGGGGTGACGGTATGGCGGATAAGGTGCTGGCCCGGCGGACATCGGTTGATGTTACGTTCGACGGGACAGATATTACAAAGGACATCAAGNCGNATCTCCAGAGCATCACCTACACGGACGACACGGNCGANCNGGCCGACGACTTGNAAATCGAAGTACAGGACCGGGATAAGGTGTGGCTGCAAAAGTGGCTGACAGAGGCGGTGGAAGCCGCCGCCGGGGGCAAGCTGTCTATCAGTGCGGTTATCAAGCCGGAACACTGGAAGAAGGACGGGAAACTGAAAACGGGGGCGTTTGAGCTGGACAGCGTGGACGCCTCCGGCCCGCCAGCCAAGGTGACAATCAACGCCTCCAGCCTTGCATTTTCCTCTGACCTGCGCCAGACGAAGAAATCAAAGGCGTGGAAAAACTACAACCTGTCCGGCATTGCATCGGAAATCGCGGCCAACGGCGGCATGAGCTGTCAGTACGAAGCCAGCACAAACCCGTCCTATGACCGGGTGGAGCAGACCAGGCAGAGCGACATTGAATTTTTACGGAAGCTGTGCCAGGACGCCGGAATCTCCATCAAGGTCACGGACGGGAAACTTGTGCTGTATGACCAGGCGGAGTATGAAGCGAAAGCGCCGGTCCTCACCATTGAAGAAGGAGCGAAGGGCGGGTACATCAAGTACAAACTGCACTCCGGTTCGGCGGACACCAAGTATTCCAAGTGCCGCGTCCGATACATGGACCCGAACACGGGTAAGTGCATCGAAGGGACGGCGGAGGACAGCAGCGTTTCCGGGGACCAATGCCTGGAAATCAAGGCCAAGGTCGGGAGCGTGGGCGAGGCGCAAGCGCTGGCAAAGAAGCATCTGCGCCTGCACAACAAGCTGGCGAAAACCGCCACCTTCACCCTGCCGGGAGACGTGGGGCTTGTGGCCGGGGTCACGGTCCAGATCAAAGGCTTTGGCGGCTGGGACGGGAAATACATCGTCACCAGAGCGGTCCATACGGTGGGCGGCGGCGGATATACCACGCAAATCACGATACGGAAGGTGCTGGACTACTGATGAACATTGAGGACATCGTGCGGGAGGGGAAAGTAACCGCCGTGGACAACGGAAAGCGCATTGCAAAGGTGTGGTTTGATAGCATGGGGATTGAATCGGACTGGCTTCCAGTGCTGATAACCCGTGATTTTATACCAGACTACGATGTGCCGCAGCGGACGGAGTTTGAGGCGGGCGGTTCCGGGGACCCGGCGTTTGCGAGCCACAAGCACGATTTGATTATCAAGCCCTATATGCCAAAGGTCAACGACCTGGTGCTGGTGCTGTACTTCCCTGTGTTCAACGGGGACGGGGTGATTTTGGGAGGTGTGAAGCCGTGGCGCTGATTGGATACCTGGGGAAAAGCCCGGAGGATGGGATTTCGTTTATTGTGTCACGTGAGGTATTCCGCACCCCTAAAAACTTGAAATGGAGCGGGTCGGTACGATACGCCACCCACGAGCGGCACAACACCCACGCCCTGACCGAGTTTACCGGAATAGACCCGGACCGCTTTTCGTTCGACATCCTTCTGACGGCGGAAATGGGCGTGGACCCGCTGAAAGAGGTCGTCAAGATTTGGAACTACGAGCGGGACGCGGAGGCGCTGGGACTGGTGATCGGCGGGAAAGCCTACGGGAAATACCGCTGGAACATCAAGAACCACGAAACCAAGATAGAGTACACCGACAAGAACGGGGATATGTACGCCGTGGAAGTATCGGTGGAGCTTCTGGAATACCTGAAAGGAGAGGACCAGAATACCAGCGGCGCGGCCCCGGCCACAGCGCCAGCACCGGCGGCGACCGACACAGGCGGAGGGGGCGAATCCGGCGGCGGGTCCGGCGGAACAACCTACACCGTCAAGAAGGGGGACAACCTCTGGACGCTTGCCAAAAAGTTTTACGGGAGCGGCGCGGACTACACCAAAATCTACGAGGCAAACCGGGACACGATAGGGAAAAATCCGAACCTTATCTATCCGGGGCAGACGTTCACGATTCCGGGATAAGGGGGCGAGAGGATGGAGTACACTGTTTCCGCGACGGACCTTGCGAACATCCAACTGAACGAAGAGGACCGGGTAAAGGAAATCCTGCGCAATGTGGCCGTCATTCTGGCGACGCCGAAGGGCAGCGTTCCCATGTACCGGAGTTTCGGCCTGGACATGAGCTTTCTTGACAAGCCGATGAACGTTGCAAAAAACATGGCCGTTATCCCGGTAAAGGAAGCAATCGAGGAATGGGAGCCGCGCGCGGCATACAAGGATATGACCCTGTTCTTTGACCCGTCCAATCCGGGGAAGCTGGCCTTTACTGTGCAAATCGAAATCAAGGCAGGTGATTCAGCGTGAGCCGAGGGGCGGAATACAAGTTTATCCCCACGGACCCGGAGGACATCATTATCTGGCTGACGGCCATTTATGAGGAAATCATGGGCGTAACCGTACAGCCAGCAAGCCCGGAGCGGCATTTTATCCAGTGGATGGCGGAGGCAATCACACTGGAACGAGTGCTGACCAACTACACGGCCAACCAGAATATCCCCAGCCGGGCGGTGGGGGAAAACCTGGACGCGCTGGCGGAGCTGTTCTATACCCATGAGCGACCGCAGGCCAAGGCCGCGACCTGTACCATGCNTTTCACCANTTCCGAGCCGCAGGCGTTCGCTGTGCTGATACCGAAGGGGACCCGCGTAACGGACGCAAGGCAGACCCTTGTATGGGAAACGCTGGAGGACGTGTATGTGAACATCGGGGAGGAATACGAGGATACAAAGGTCCAGTGCCAGACAAGGGGGAAGCGGGGAAACGGATATGTGAAAGGCCAGATCAATTCCATCATTGACCNGTTCGCCTATTTCCTCTCCTGCGAAAACTTGACCNAATCGGACGGCGGAGCGGACGCGGCGACGGACGAGGAATTTNACGANCTGCTGCGCCTTAGTATGGACGGCTATAGCTGCGCCGGGGCGCGGGGCGGGTACATCTACTTTGCAAAGCAGGTCAGCACCGAGATAGCGGACGTGATCGCGGCGTCCCCGACGCCGGGCGTGGTGAAGCTGTACGTCCTGATGGACGACGGCACACCGGCCACAGAGGAAATGAAGGAGCGGGTTTTGGCGGCGTGCAGCGCCGACGATGTGCGCCCGCTGACGGACTTTGTTTCCGTGGAGGACCCGGAGGACGTGGAGTACAATGTGCGCCTCACCTTCTACACGCAGGAGGGCGCAGCAATCAGCGGCGAGGCGCTGGAGACGGCGGTGCGCGAGAAGGTGGAGCAGTACACGGCCTGGCAATGCGCGAAGCTGGGCAGGGACATCAACCCGTCCCGGCTTATCTCTATGCTGATGGAAACGGGCATCAAGCGGGTGGAGCTGGAGGAACCGGCCTTTACCTCATTGCAGGATGGAAGCGATAAGACGGTCCCCCAATTAGCCAGACTGGCCGGTCCCCCGGAGATCATCAACGGAGGGNACGAGGATNAATGATTCAGGGCTGGGTATTACCAAAGAAAACCTTCTGCTGATCGTACCGCCCGCGCTGACCCGTGACCCGGCCATGATGGCGCGGGCGGCGGCGGACGCCGAGGCTATGGCCGCGCGGCTGGCCGAGATTGACCGGGTGCGCATTATCTCCAACATCGACGGACTGGACGAAACCGTGCTGGATATTCTGGCGCGGGACTTCAAGGTGGACTGGTGGGACCCGGAGTACAGCATCGAAGAGAAGCGCCGGACCCTGAAAGGGAGCTGGCGGGTACACAAGATACTGGGAACAAAGGCGGCGGTGGAGACTGCTATCCGGGCAATCTACCCGCTGACCACCGTGGAAGAGTGGTTCGANTACGGCGGGGAGCCGTATCACTTCCGGCTGAACATCGACATTACCAGCGACAGCGGGGACCGGACAAGGCAAAAGCGGGTACTGGAGCGGCTGAACTTCTACAAATCCCTGCGGTCCCATAATGACGGCGTGCGTTATTTCCTGGTGCCGGAAAAGTCCTGGGCGCTGGCCGGAGGCGGCTTTGTAGGAAGCCGGGAGATTGACCGGGCAGAAATCCGCGTGCCTCCGCTGAAAAAGCCGGGCGGCGAGGTTATCACCATTGCCGGGGGCGGGTTAGTCGGAAGCCGGAGCGTGGGCCGGGCGGAGGTCAAGGTCCCGGCGCTTATCAGGCCGGGCGGGAGGACCGCCGTTGTTGCCGGTGGCGCGTTCGCTGGGAGCAGGAGCGCAGACCGGGCGACTGTCCGGGTGCCGCCGCTGAAAAGGCCGGGGGCCGTCGCCGGACTGACCGCCGGGGGCGCGTTCGCCGGATACCGGCAGCGGGTCGATGGGGCGGTGGACGTGCCGCCCCTCACCAGGCCGCAGGGCGCGGCGGACCGGGCGGTGTCCACCGGCTGCATCGGGAGCATCGAGCGGGCGACGGTGAAGCTGGACACAAGGCGGGTAAAGGTCCCAACCGGCAGGGCCGCGACGGCTGGAGCGGCTGGGGTTTTCCACAGTTATCAACGTATGACTGTCTATATTCCAACAACAATTTCAGGGAGGTAAAAATCTATGGCACACTGGAAAGACGCTGCCGTTACAAACGAGGGCGTGGAAATGCTCAACGAGTGGATGGCGGGCAGGAAAATCTGCATCGTGGCCGCGTTCGGCGGCACCGGGACGGTGGATAAGGAGCTGCTGACGGAGCAGACCGGCCTTGTGGACGCGAGACAGGAGCTTTACCTGCTGGGCGAGGAGGACAGCACGGACGGCAAGACGGTCCAGGTGCAGGTCCAGAACGCAACCGTCATGGAGGAGTACGAGCTGAACCAGGTGGGCGTGTACGCGGCCCTGGATGTGAAGAAGGACGAGGACGCGCCGGAGGAAATCAGGGCCAAGATGAAGCTGCTGTTCATCATGCAGGACGAGAAGGGCGTCACCATCCCGGCGGCTATGGATGCAAGTTTCCTCCTGGAGCTGTACTGCATGATCGGCATTACCAACAACGGGCGCTTTGAAGTCAGCGTGTCCGCCGCCGGTATCGTGACCGCCGCCTATCTGCGGGAGGTATTGGAGCGGACCATTGCCGCCCACAATGCGGACCCCGGCGCACATAACAGTCTGGCGGCGCGGATGCTGGCAATCGAAACCGCCCTGAACGGGAGCGGGACCATCATCCAGGCGGGCGACCCGACCGTGGAGACGGTGGGCCAGAAGGGCCAGCACTACATCAACTCCGAAACCGGGGCGGAATTTGAGTGCGTCGAGGTCAACGAGGACGGCTATATCTGGAATCCGGTGGAGGATGGAAAATCCGTCCGCGACCTGCTGGGGGCGCTGGGAAACGCGGAAACCACCCTGGCCGATGTGGACGCACGGCTGGGCCTGCTGGAGCTGATGTANCGCACACAGGTCAACGGCAACCCCTTCACGGTGTCCNTNTCCGATATGTCCGGTCTGGTGGTGACGGGCGTATGGAACGAGACGTTGAAGCGGGTGGAGTTCTGATGAACGATGTGCGGGAATTTTCCGTACCGACCGCGCAACTGTCCTGCCNGATTGGCAACCTGTTTGCCGAACTNGAGCCGCCGTGTAGCGAGCCAGACAACCCGGATGCGCTGACGCTGTGCGGGAAAGCGCCGAGCGGGCGGGAGGCTATGCTGTTCGTCTACCGGGAGCATTGCCTTTTCGTGGGCGACCCGGAGGACCTGGACGCAGCGCGGAATGGGCGGTGCCCTGACCGGAGGTGCGGGCGTGGCTGACAAGGAATACNTCTTAGGGAATAAGGCGCGGGAGCTGCTGACCTACACCAACCAGGCGACAAAGATAGTCACGGACGATGTGAGCCAGCGGGACGTGCGGAAAATCTTACAGAAAATCGCCGCCCTTGACGACATCCGGGATGTGAAGCAGGTATGCGGCCAGATGATAGGCTACCTGGACCGAAAGGACAAGCAGGGGTTTACCAAGGCCGCGTACCGCTGCTNCGGCGAGGATATGCGGNAAACCGCAAAGGCCATTGTCCGGGACATCCACGCGGCCAACGGGAAAATGTTCGTCATTGAGTACGAAGAGCGCCTGCGACTGATCGGGCAAATCCTGGATGGCTGTAGTCTCATGCTGGAGTACATTCAAATCTGCCTGGACATGGGCGTTATCTCTCTGGAGAAAAGCAAGGTCTGGACAAAGAAGGTGCTGGACGTGAAGTATATGTCGGCGTCGTGGAAGAAGAACGACGGCGCACGGGCAAAGAAGCTGGAGGCGGAGAAGCAGGCGGAAGAGGACGCCAGGCAGGTTGCCGTGGTGAAAACCGCGATAAGCCAGTACAACGCCGAAAGAAAGGTTCAGCCAAACAGAATTTAGATACTCGGCGGAGGCATCCGCCTTGTGTTAGGGTGCGGCCCGTATTTTTTCCGCGTCGAACTGGTGGCTCCGTTGCCCCTATTGCAACTCCAGCAACGGTGCGACGAACGCGCAGAACGTGAACTCCAATGGCAGTTGGAACAACAACAACTGCTCCAACACGTATGGCATCCGCCCCGCTCTGATGGACCGTGAGAATTAGTAGCCTGGGAACAGGCGAACACAGTACACCATCATCAAAGGGGGCCGCATCCTGTCGAACGCCTGCGCGCGGGCAGACGACAAACACATCACACCGAGGCGGGCCGTCCTTGATGGGACGCAGACCGCTGCCGTGGGGGAGCGGGCCGGTGTTAGGCATGGGCTGGCCGACCTCCCCCTATCCCCGGCCAGCCAAGATTTTAGGTGATTCACGGCATGACCTACGAANAAATGTGCCAGTTTGAAACGCTGTATAAGGCGTACCTGACGNCACGGAAGGGCAAACGGGGAAAGGCCGGAACCGCCCAATATGAGGCAAACGCCCTGGCCTGCACGGAAAAGCTGTCGCGGCTCCTGCTGACCAAAACCTACCGGCCAAGCAAGTTTGAAATCTTCAAGGTGTACGAACCGAAGGAGCGGGACGTACAAGCTCCGGCGTTTGTGGACAAGGTGGTGCTACACGCCGCCACCGACAACATCCTGTACGACGCAATAACCAAGGGCTTCATACGGGACAACTATTCCAGCCAGAAGGGCNAGGGGACCCACGACNGNCTTGCACGCTTAAAGCTCCAGATGGTCACATACTACCGCCGGTACGGTACGGCGGAGGGCTGGGTGGTCAAAGCAGACATCCGGCACTTTTTCGCATCCATCGACCACAGGAGACTAAAGCGGGCGCTGAAAAGGCTGTTTATCCGGCGGGGCCTGGATATGGAGCTGTACGACCTGCTCTGTATCTACATCGACGCATCGGACGGCCTGCCGCTGGGCTNCNAGACAANCNAGCTTTTCGCNCTNCTGTTNCTGNACGAGNTCGACCACTGGATAAAAGAGGAAAAGGGCTGTGAATCCTACGGGAGATACATGGACGATTTTTATATCATCGTCCAGACGAAGGAAGCGGCGCAACAGCTCCTTGCTGAAATCCGGGAATGGATAGATAGCCTGGGGCTGGAGCTGAACGAGAAAACGGGCATCTTCCCGCTGCGGAACGGTATCGACCTTTTGGGTTTTCATAGTTACCTGACCGAAACCGGGGCCTGCGTCCAAAAGCTGCGCAAGGATGGGATTGAAAGAATCCAGGCACGCATCCGCTACTGGAGGGCGGCATACCCCGCCGGAGAGATTACCAANGAGAAAATCATAGACCAATTTCAAGGGTGGGACGCACACGCGGCCCACGGCGACACTCNCGCATTACGGCAGAAGTACGCCGAACAGGTGGGGGAGATCATCGGGGAAGTGCCGAAAATCCACAGGAAAATCAACTCCACCAAAGAGGCCCGCATCCGCAGGAGGGCGAAACAGCAACGGTGCATCCAGAAGAAAAAGGGTGTGCCGGTTTCTTTTGCNCGGNCAGCGANGGAAGGANCGCGCNCGGACGACATACCGNCGTGGTAATTCAAAACCACCGTTTTGCTCGCCGCTTACGCGGCAACCGCAAAACATGGNAAATAACAAAACAGGAGGAAATTTTATGGCATCTGTCGCATTGAGCGCAAAGGCCGTCGGCTCTACCGTCAAGCTGAAAGTCGGCGGCACGGCGCGAAANTNCATCGTGGTCCACAAAGGCAAGCCCAGCGCCGCCTACGACGCAAGCTGTGACGGCGTATGGCTGTTGATGGAGGACATCTACGAAAACCGCCAGTGGCACAGCTCCAACGTCAACGACTACGCCGCCAGCACCATCCACGCATACCTGAACAATCAGTTCCTCGCCCTGTTCGACGCCANCATCCAGGCGCAAATCAAGCAGGTCAAACTTCCCTACCGCCCCGGTTCCGGCTACGGCACGAACGTCAACAACGGGGCCAACGGCCTGTCCGCCAAAATCTTCCTGCTATCCGGCACGGAAGTCAGCATGGCCCACAGCTACATCCCGGTATTGGGCGCAGAGCTGGACTACTTCAAGGGGCTTCATGACACGAACGCGGAGACAAAGCGTGTTGCGAAGCTGAACGGTTCCGCGTCGTACTGGTGGCTCCGTTGCCCCTATTGCTACTCCAGCCTCGGTGCGGCGCTCGCGCAGCTCGTGAACTCCAATGGCAGTTGGAACGGCGACGGCTGCTCCGGCACGTATGGCATCCGCCCCGCTTTGATACTTCCCTCTTCTCTCTTGGTCTCTGACGACGGCTCCGTACAGACGAACACGGCCCCGACTACGCCCGCCAGCATCAACATCCCCACCAGCGTAGAGGGCGGAAAGAGTATCACGGTATCGTGGACCGCCGCCACCGACAAGGAAAATAACCTGGAAGGTTATGTGGTGGAGCGGTCTACCGACGGCGGCGGAACGTGGACCCAGGTTTACCAGGGCAGCGCCACCAGCACCACCANCACCGTACCGGCGGNCAGNGCNACNGNAATGTACNGNGTAAAGNCTTACGACAGCGAGGGGCTTTACAGCACCTACCGGAACAGCGCACAGGTGAGCGTGTTTAACAACCACGCCCCCGCCGCCCCGGCCAGCATCCAGGTCCCGGCGGAGGTGCTGGGCGGGAATCCCCTGACGGTGACATGGAGCGCGGCCAGCNACCCGGACAACAACCTGACCGGCTATGAGCTGGAGCGGCAGGTGGACGGCGGCGACTGGGCGCAGGTCTACAAGGGCGCGGACACCAGCTACACGGACAACATCACGCGGGGCTGGCAGAGCGTCAATTACCGGGTCCGGTCCTACGACGCCTACAACGCCACCAGCGGCTACACCACGGGGACGGCCCAGCCGGTGAACAACAACCGCGCGCCCGCCGTCTCCTGCGACACGGCCAGCGGGTCCGACCTGGGGACCAAGGACGCGGGCTTCTCCATCCCCTACAGCGTGAACGACGAGGACGGCGACCCCGTGACCGTGACGGAGGCCATCGACGGCGTGACGCTGCGCACGTTCTCCGCCAACCTGGGCGGGAACAACACCTTTGCCGTGACCGGCGACACGTTCTTTAAGCTGCTGAACGGGGCGCACACCCTGACCGCCAGCGCCACCGACGGGCGGGCCACCACGACCCACAAGCTGACCTTTACCAAGGAGGTCACAGAGGCGACAATCACCCTGGCCGAGCCTATGGCGGCAGACGACAAAATCACCATCTGCGTCCTGTCCGTGGCCGGGGACATCCCGGCAGACGCGGACTACACCGTGGAAGTGACCAACAACGGCAACGACGACGCGCCGGTGTGGGAGGACTGCACCATGGAGGTCCGCAACGGCGGCAACCATGTNTTTGAGAATGAAACCGCCGCCAAGGGCTTTGCGTTCAACTTCCGCGTGAGCGCGAAGCGGGGGCCGTCCGGCCAAGGCGGCTACATCAGTTCTGTGCAAGGAGGGTTCCAGTAATGGTAAAGAGGCGCGAGGATTCCATCAAGGAAATGAACAAGCGCAAGAGCAATGAGNAGCTTACCCGCGAGAACGAAGAACTGCGGGCGAAAATTGCGGCGCTGGAGGAACAGGTGGACAACACAAACCTGGCGCTGTGCGACGTGTACGAGCAGATGATTGGAGGCATGGAGTAATGGCAGANAAAAATAGCCGCCTTGCTCCCCGCTCTGACGAGCGGAAACCGCAAGGCATGGCACTGGTGTACGCCGCCCTTATCCAAAAGGGCCTGAAAACCATTGACGACGTTCCCGCCCGCATCCGGGCGGAGGTCGAGGCACTGCTGGCGGAGCAGGACCATGAGTAGGGTCCGTCTGTGGCTGCTGGATATTCTGATGGGAAAGGAGAAAAACGGTATGGCTATCGTGTACGCGACCCTTATCATCAAGGGCAAGAAAACGCTGGAGCAGGTTCCCGCCATTCTGCGGGAGCAGGTCGAGCAGATTCTTGAGGACCTGGAAGTGAAACTGTAACCAGGACAGCCGGGGCCGCCTCCACGCCGGAGACGGCCCCAAACTACAATTTGGAGGCGTGAGCAATGTACATCGACGCAAACACCATCATCACCATTTCGGCGGTNCTGGCCGCGCTGGGCGGTATCGGCGGGGTGGTGGTGTGGTGCATCAAGTTTGTGGACCGGCAGAAGAAGCAGGACAAGGAGCTTGCCGCCATCCGCAAGGNGCAGACGCTTATCTGCTATGGCGTGCTGGCCTGCTTGAAGGGGCTGAAAGAACAAGGGTGCNANGGACCAGTGACCGCCGCGCTGGACAAGCTGGAAAAGCATCTGAACCAAGCGGCCCACGAAGAGGAAGAGTAGGTGCAGCCATGAAGATTGCGGTTGTCGCTGTCTCCGCCCTGGTGGTGGGTATTGCTTTGGGCATCGTGTTCAGCGCGGCGACTATCCGACATCTGCGCCGCCGGGTGAAGGAGCTGCGGGCGGGCTATGAGCGGCCAAGCATCCTGCGTTCCGCCACAAGATTTTTCTTTGTGACGACACAATTTTTTGCTCTGGTGTGGGTATGCNCNAGCTACGGTNTNGCCATCTACTCCACCGTCTGGCTGGGGCAGGTCTACACCATGTCGGAGTTGTCGGAACCAGCCATTCAAACCATCCTGGGCGCGGGCTTTTTGAAGGTCTTGGAAAACATCTTTGAACACAACGAAGGGAAGCTGTTCGGAACGAGCCGGAAGGGCGGCGGGACGGAGGACCAGGAGCCGCCGGGCACGGGATAGAAGGGAGCTTTACAAATGCTGACCGGAAAAACCAACGAGGAAAAAATCTGGAACTACCTGACGGCGGCGGGCATGAACGCCTGCGGCGCGGCGGGGCTGATGGGCAATCTCTACGCGGAAAGCGGGCTGATTCCTACCAACCTCCAGAACACCTACGAAAAGAAGCTGGGGTACACGGACGCCGCCTACACGGCGGCGGTGGACAGCGGGGCCTATACCAACTTTGCCAAGGACAGCGCCGGGTATGGGCTGGCACAGTGGACCTACCACACGCGCAAGGCCGCGCTGCTGGCCTTTGCCAAGGCGGCGGGGAAGTCCGTGGGGGACCTGGAGACACAGCTTGCTTTCCTGGTACATGAACTGCGCGAGAGTTACAAGCTCGTGCATTATGTGCTTGTGACGGCAACCGNTGTCAAGACCGCATCGAACGTGGTACTGCTCCAGTTTGAGCGGCCCGCCAACCAGGGGGAGGCGGTGAAGCTGAAACGGGCGCAGTACGGGCGGGTATACTATGACAAATTTGCGAAAGGAGACGCTATGACAGGACAGGAAGAGCGGGCAAAGGTCGTGTCGATTGCGCAGAGCTACATCGGGTGCAATGAGCGCGACGGGAGCCACAAGAAAATTATCGACCTTTACAACAGCCACAAGCCCCTTGCCAGGGGCTATGCGGTAAAATACACCGACGCATGGTGCAGTACGTTTGCCAGCGCCGTTGCAATCGCCGCCGGGCTGACNGGTATTATCCCGACGGAGTGCGGATGTGAAAAGCATATCGCGCTGTTTAAGGCCCTGGGGAGCTGGCAGGAAAATGACGCCTANGTGCCCGCCCNCGGCGACTATATCTTCTACGATTGGCAGNACGGAACCAACTACGCCGACACGGACAACACCGGCGCGGCGGACCATGTGGGCATCGTGGAGAAGGTCAGCGGCCAGACGATTACCGTGATTGAGGGCAACTACTCCAACGCTGTGAAACGGCGGACGCTGGCTGTGAATGGCCCGTACATCCGTGGCTACGGCGTGCCGAAGTNTGGGAGCGGGACGGCCAGCGCCGCGCCTGCCGCCCCAGCGCAGACCGCAAAGCCGACCGTCACGGAGAAGAAAGCGGCGGACGCCGCCCGGTCCCTGGACAAGCCGCTGGCCGGGACCTACGTCGTGAATGCGGCCAGCGGCTTACATATCCGCAGCGGAGCGGGAACCGGCAAGGCCAGCCTTGCCGTCCTGCCGAACGGGACGAAGGTACGCAACTACGGTTATTACACGCTGTCCGGCGGCGTGAAATGGCTGTATGTCCAGGTGACGTACAACGGCGTGACCTATACCGGATTTATGAGCAGTCAATACCTGCGGAAGCAGTAAAAATTAGGAGGAAACGATCATGCAGGAATTTTTGAAGGAATTGTTTTTTGCCGTTATCACGGCGGCGGTCCCCGTGCTGACCGCCTACATCGTCGTGCTTATCCGCAAAGTGGGAGAGAACGCGGCGGCGAACACTGAGAGCATCCAAGCCAAGACCTANATCACGGAGGCGGCGGAGGCTATCGCCGCTGCTGTGGCCGCAACCAATCAAACCTATGTGGACGCGCTGAAAAACGCCGGAAAGTTTGATGCCGAGGCGCAGAAGGAGGCCGCGCAAAAGGCGCTGACCGNCNGCCTTATGTCCATNNGCCCGNCGGCACAGGAGTTTATCGAAAGGGCCTACGGGGACATCAAGGAATACCTGACGAACAGGATGGNAGCAGAGGTCCGCAAGCAGAAGAATGAAGCACCGTTGGCGCTGGGAATGCCTGTAGCATTCACCGGGCAACTGGAAAGCACTGGCGAATAGACCAATTCGGTCNAGAGAAATCCCCCGGCGGCGGGTCCTTTGCGGGCCTGCTACCGGGGGTTTTTTATTGTGCGGGAACGCTCGTATCGTCGCTTATTTTTTCGTAGGTGTTTACGATGGGAGTAAAATCCGTTATTTTTTCGGATACTAATTTCCCAGAATCGTCTATGGAAAATAGGTATTTAGGTGTCTTTCCTATCGCGATAGCAAGACGGTCCGTGCCATAAAAGCAGAAATGGTACTCTTTAACCTCGACTATATTACCCTTGTCATAGCACACAAAGTAGACATCTTCCAGGCAAACAACAATCTGCCATGGACCATCGTTCCCCCAGGTGCCTTGAAATACATCCAACTTATCGCCAAACGCAGAAGAGGCATTGCCTTTAGCGCTGGATTGCGTTGCGTCGTCAGACAGGTCGTAAAACCAGTTCATACAGCCGTACCGTTCCACAAGGTCATCGACCGTCTGGCCGGAAAGAGACAACACATCCTCGTATGTGTCGGTCAAATCGCCGGAAACTCCGTCGCTACTATCCCAAGTTATGGACTTGCCATGCCCGCCGGTAAACTGGACGCTGATTTTATATATATCCTCTCCATACTCTGCCGCAAGTTCTGTGGACTGGACGGAAAGCGCGTTCACATAATCTGGAAAAGGAACACGCAAAACCATACCAGCATAGTAAAGACCAATATCAAGCGAGCCGTTGCAATCAGAAACGGAAATGATTGAATTGTCGTCGAAGTTGTAAAAGTATCCGCGCAGTTCCCGGCGGATTGCATTGAGAGTTTCCTCCGGGATTTCGTGCGCAGATTCAACAAGGGCGGACTGTTCGGCGGGAGGGGTAACGACGGTTTCACTACTCCTGCCACCGCATCCGGCAACCATGCAGCAGACCGCGACCAAAAGGCCGACCAGCGCAAACAACTTCCCAAAATTTTTCATTGTCCTGCGTCTCCTTCCAATCCCTTAAAATATGTGCGGTATTACCACAAGTGGGATATTGCCACAATGATACGCCTATAATGTGGTAATGTCAAACAAAAATCTGTAATACGCCACACTAATTTGGGGGTGGAAGGGTGAAAGCGTTTAGTTACAACGGCCAACGGAACGTATCGGGCGAGAGAATACGACAGGAGCGGACGCGGCAGAGGTGTACGCAATCGGACCTGGCGGCGCGGGTGCAGGTGAGCGGCGTTATCCTGGAGCGGGATTGCATCTCCAGAATCGAAAACGGGTTGCGGATGGTGCAGGACTTTGAACTGCGGGCCATTGCCTAGGCCCTNGGCGTGACGACCGACTGGCTGCTGGAGGCGGAGGAAAAATAATTTTGCCGTAGGCTTTTTAGCCTACGGCAACTGTGCTTTTAGAACGGTTGAGCTATTGATTTTCTGCCTTATNCTGTGTTAATATCCCACAAAAACGCAGAAGGGGGTATTTCACAATGAGCAGCGAAAAGGGACGGATGTTTTCACATCTGCAATGGAAGGACCGGCTTAGAATCGAAAAAATGCTAAAGGAGAAGAAGAGCAAAACGGAGATAGCGCGCACTCTCCGGGTGGACTATACAACGATAATGCGGGAAATCAAGAGGGGGCAGACCGTACAGCGGGACANTANCCTNGTGGACAGGGAGGTATACTGCGCAGAGACAGCGGAGCGGAAGTATCAGGAGAATTTGCGGGCCAAGGGGCCAGACATCAAACTGGGGAACGACCACGAGCTGGCGCAATACATAGAGGGGAAAATCGCGGACGACGGATATTCCCCGGAAGCGGCCCTGCATANAANCAAGGAGGNCGGNTTGACCTTCTCCGTGACCCTCTCCAAGTGGACCGTGTATAAGTATATCAACGACGGGGTATTTCTGCGAGTGACCAACAAGAGCCTGCCGATGGGCGGGAAGAGAAAGACCGAGTACAAGAAGGTACAGGCCGCAAGGGTGCCGAAGGGGGACAGCATCGAGGACAGACCGGTGGAAGTGGCGACACGGGAAGAGCCGTTTCACTGGGAAATGGATTCCGTGCTGTCGGCCAAGGAGGGCGGGAGCAAGAAGCGGTTCCTGACCATGACGGAGCGGAAATCACGGGCGGACCTCATGTTTCTTATGCCGGACGGGACTATGGCAAGCGTGGTGGCGGTGCTGGATATGCTGGAAAAGAAACTGGGGAGCTTCAACTTTCGGCGGATATTCCAGACAATCACCGTGGACAATGGCAGCGAGTTCCAGGACTGGGAGGGCATGACGCGGACCGTGACCGGAGAAGGGGACCGGACGCATATCTATTACTGTCATCCGTACAGTGCCTACGAACGAGGGAGCAACGAGAACGGAAACCGCATGATTCGGCGGCGGGTGCCGAAGGGGACGGACTTCACCGGGATAACCGAGGCGGACACACTGGAAGTACAGAGGTGGGTAAACGAGTACCCGCGCGGCATCCTTGGGGGAAGGTGTGCCGGGCGGGTGCTGCTGGAGCTTGCCCAGGAGGCCGGTATTGAGGGGGTAGAATTGCTTTTGTGAATAATGCACAAAAAACAATTTTAGATTTTTCTGCATTTAACCCTTGACATTTTCAGCTGAAGTGTGAGGACTGAAAAAACTTGACACGGCGGGCGAGTCTTGCTAATATACTAAAAGAGTCAAGTGAATACCGCGATGATCGGAAAGAGTAACGGCTTACCCGAAGAACAGAGAGGGCGCGTCACCGGCTGCAAGCGCGCCTGCGGAGGGAGCCGCGAAGTGCGTCCGTGAGCGGGAGGGGAGATCCCTCCGCCCGGCCCCCNTCAAGGGCCCCTTGAGTGATAAATGAGAGTGGAACCGCGATTCGTCGCCTCTCGTACTTCGGTACGGGAGGCGCTTTTCACTTCCCTCCCGGCCCGGCAAGGAGTGATGTTGGATGTATTTGACTCGCCTGGGCGGCTTGCTGGCCGCCTACCAGCGCCGGGACCCCGCGGCCCGGAGCAAGCTGGAGATCTTTTTGCTCTACCCCGGGGTGCACGCGCTGCTGTGGCACCGGGCGGCCCACTGGCTGTATCTCCGCCGCCGGTATTTCCTGGCCCGCTGGATCTCCCAGCACGCCCGGAACACGACCGGCATTGAGATTCATCCCGGCGCCACCATCGGGCGGCGGCTGGTCATCGACCACGGGATGGGCATCGTCATCGGCGAGACCGCCGAGATTGGGGACGACTGCCTGCTCTACCAGGGGGTGACCCTGGGAGGCACCGGGAAGGACCAGGGAAAGCGCCACCCCACCCTGGGGAACAACGTGATGGTGGGCTCCGGGGCCCGGGTGCTGGGCCCCTTCAAGGTGGGGGACAACGCCCGCATCGCCGCCGGGGCGGTGGTGCTGCGGGAGGTGCCGCCGGGGTCCACCGCCGTGGNNGTCCCCGCCCGGACTGTCCGGGTGGACGGCNGCCCGGTGTATTACGCCGACGACGTGGACCAGATCAGCGTCCAGGACCCGGTGCGGGAGGAGCTGGAACGGCTGGCCCGGCAGGTGGAGGCGCTGGAGCGGACCTTGGCGGACGGGGAGAAGGCCCGCCGGAGGCAGCCCGCTTAACGGGCGGGAAAGGGAGGCGCGCGTATGCGGCTGGAACGAATGCACCATGTGGCGATCATCGTCTCGGATTACCAACGGGCCCGGGAATTCTACGTGGAGAAGCTGGGCTTTCCGGTGCTCCGGGAGAACTTCCGGGAGGAGCGGGGAGACTGGAAGCTGGATTTGAAATTCGGGGACGGAGAGCTGGAGATTTTCGCCATCCCCGGCGCGCCGGAGCGGCCCAGCTACNCGGAGGCCCGGGGCCTGCGGCATCTGGCCTTCCGGGTGGAGAATATCGAAGAGGCCGTCCGGGACTTGGAGGCCCGGNGAATCCCCTGTGAGCCCGNTCGCTGGGACCCNTACAGCGAAAGGCGGATGACCTTTTTCCGCGACCCGGACGGACTGCCCTTGGAGCTGCACGAATAAAAATAAGGAGGANCTTTCTTATGTATCTTTATAATTCCGCGACCCACAAGAAAGAAGAATTCAAAACCCACACCCCCGGCCGGGTGGAAATGTATACCTGCGGCCCGACGGTGTACCACTTCGCCCACATCGGGAACCTCCGGAGCTATATCATGGAGGACGTGCTGGAGAAGTATCTCCGCTTCGCCGGGTACGACGTGAACCGGGTCATGAACATCACGGACGTGGGGCACCTTTCCAGCGACGCCGACACCGGAGAGGACAAAATGCTCAAGGGGGCCAAGAGGGAGAACAAGACGGTGATGGACATCGCCAAATTCTACACCGACGCCTTCTTTGACGACTGCCGGAAGCTGAACATCAAGACCCCGGACGTGGTGCGGCCCGCCACCGGGTGCATTGACGAGTATATCAAAATCATCTCCAAGCTGGTGGACACCGGGTACGCCTATCTGGCGGGAGGAAATGTGTACTTCGACAGTTCCAAGCTGGAACGCTACTACATTTTCAACGACCACGACGAGGACGATCTGGCTGTGGGCGTCCGGGAGGGCGTGGAGGAGGACTCCAACAAGCGGAACAAAAACGACTTTGTGCTCTGGTTCACCAAGTCCAAATTTGAGGACCAGGCCCTCAAGTGGGACTCCCCCTGGGGCGTGGGCTATCCCGGCTGGCACATTNNGNGCTCCGGCATTTCCATGAAGTACAACGGGGAGTACCTGGACCTCCACTGCGGCGGCGTGGACAACGCCTTCCCCCACCACACCAACGAGATTGCCCAGTCGGAGAGCTACCTGGGCCATCCCTGGTGCCCCCAGTGGTTTCATGTCCACCACCTGAACGACCCGGCGGGGAAGATGTCCAAGTCCAAGGGGGAGTTTTTGACCGTCTCGTTGCTGGAGGAGAAGGGGTNTGACCCCCTGGCCTACCGCTGGTTCTGCCTCCAGAGCCACTACCGGAAGACCCTGGTGTTCACCTGGGAGAACCTGGACAACGCGGCGGCGGCTTATACGAAGCTGCTGAACCGCGTCGCGGCGCTGAAGCCTGAGGGGGACGTAGACCAGGCGGTGTTCGGCGAGTATCGGGAGAAGTTCCTCCAGCAGGTGGGGAACGACCTGAATACCTCCATGGCGGTGACGGCGGTCTTCGACGCTCTGAAAGCCAAGACCAATGACGCCACCAAGCTGGCCGTCATCGGGGAGTTCGACAAGGTGCTGTCCATGAGCCTTTTGGAGAAGGCGGCGGCCCTCCGGGAGAAGGCGGCCCAGGCGGTCCAGAGCGGCGGCGGGGANTNCGTGATCACCGGCGAGGGAGATCCGGAGATTGACGCCAAGGTGCTGGCCCGCTATGAGGCCAAGAAGGCGAAGAACTTTGCCGAGGCGGACCGCATCCGGGATGAGCTCAAGGCCCAGGGCATTGAGGTCACCGACGTGAAGGGCGGAGCGGCCTGGAAGAGAGTGTAAGAGAGCGGGAAGAGCCCCCGGCGCCGGCCGGGGGCTCCTTTCATGAAAAAATATGAAGGAAACTTCATGTTTTCTCTTGACGAGGAACAACCATTGTGGTAATATGAAGCTAGCTTCACAAGAAGCGGACTTCACATGCGGGAGGGATGGCGTGAAAACAAAGGTGAAGGAGCTGCGGACCGCCGCGGGCATGACCCAGCAGCAGCTGGCGGAGCGGGTTCATGTCTCGGCGCGGACCATCATTTCCATTGAGAAAGAGCAGTACAGCCCGTCGCTGATGCTGGCCTATCGGATGGCGGAGGTCTTTGGCGTGACGGTGGAGGAGCTTTGCTGTCTTCGGGAAAATCGGGAATGGGAGGACCGGAAGTATGAGGATTTGCCATAAGAGGCGGCTGCCCGGTCATTGGCGCGGCCGCGTCTGGAAAGACTTGCTTGAAGGAGAGGATTTGNCATGAAAATCTATCATAAGAAGAACTTTGCCTTTGGCCTCTTCGCCCTGTTTTTGGGGGCGCTGAACCTGGTGCGGGGCGCTTTGCAGGGCTTTGACTGGCACGACGGCGCGCTGGTGGGGCCTTTGCTGCTCCTGGGCGGGGCTGGGGTCCTTCGGAGCCTGTCCCCCAAGTGGTCCCGGGAGGACAAGGTGGAGGAATGGGACGAACGGAACCGGCTGGTGAAGCTGAAATCCAGAAGCCAGGCGTACTATATCAGTCAGATTGTGTTCCTGGCGGCGGAGCTGGTGCTGATTGCCTGGGGAAAGACGACGGGGCAGGAGACCCTGATTTACGTGGGCCTGGGGCTGATGGCGNCGTTTTTCATCTCGCTGGTTACGGATTTCTTTACCTGGGTGTACTATGATGAACATACCTGAATAAGGGAAAAGGCCCGCCTCCCGTGGAAGCGGACCTTCTTTTTTAATTTCTCCCCACCGCTCCGGCGGAGTCCTTGAGGAGCACGTCGTGCGCCCCGCCCTCCACAATGGAAACGGAGCTGACGAGGGTCAGCTTGGCTTTCTCCCGGAGCTCGGGAATCGTCAGCGCGCCGCAGTTGCACATGGTGGAGCGGATCTTTGCCAGGGTGGTGGCCATGCCGTCCGCCAGGGCGCCGGCGTAGGGGACGTAGGAGTCCACGCCCTCTTCAAAGGAGAGCTTCGCCGCGCCGCCCAGGTCGTAGCGCTGCCAGTTCCGGGCCCGGGCGCTGCCCTCGCCCCAGTACTCCTTCATATAGCTGCCGCCAATGAGGATTTTGCTGGTGGGGCTCTCGTCGAACCGGGAGAAGTACCGGCCCAGCATGCAGAAGTCCGCGCCCATGGCCAGGGCCAGGGTGATATGATAGTCCTGGACGATGCCGCCGTCGGCGCAGATGGGGACGTAAACGCCGGTTTCCTCAAAATACTTATCCCGCGCCGCCGCCACGTCGATGACCGCCGTGGCCTGGCCCCGGCCGATGCCCTTGGTCTCCCGGGTGATGCAGATGGAGCCGCCGCCGATGCCGATTTTCACGAAGTCCGCCCCGGCGTCCGCCAGGAAGCGGAAGCCCTCGCCGTCCACCACGTTGCCTGCGCCCACCTTCACCGTGTCGCCGTAGCGCTCCCGAATCCATTGCAGGGTCCGGGCCTGCCATTCGGAATAGCCCTCGGAGGAGTCGATGACCAGCACGTCCACCCCGGCGTCCACCAGGGCGGGGACCCGCTCCGCGTAGTCCCGGGTGTTGATGCCCGCGCCCACCACATAGCGCTTCTGGCCGTCCAGCAGCTCCAGGGGGTTGCCCTTGTGGGAGTCGTAGTCCTTGCGGAAGACGAAGCTGGCCAGATGCCCGTCCGGAGAGACGATGGGCAGGGCGTTGAGCTTCCGGTCCCAGATGATGTCGTTGGCCTCCTTCAGGCTGGTGCCCTCGGGGGCGTAGATGAGCTTCTCAAAGGGGGTCATGAAGTCCGTCACGGGAGTGGCGGGGTCCAGGCGGCTGACCCGGTAGTCCCGGCTGGTGACGAGGCCTAAAAGCCTGCCCGTGCCGGTGCCGTCGTCGGTGACGGCCATGGTGGAGTGGCCGCTGCGCTCTTTCAGCGCNAGCACGTCCGCCAGGGTGTCCCCAACCCGCAGGTTGGAATCGCTGGTGACAAAGCCCGCCTTGTAGTTTTTCACCCGGCGGACCATTTCCGCCTGCTGTTCCACGGGCTGGGAGACGAAGATGAAGGCGATGCCGCCCTCCTTGGCAAGGCCGATGCCCATCTGCTCGCCGGAGACCGCCTGCATGACGGCGGAAACCATGGGCACGTTCATGGTCAGGGGGCACTCCTCGCCGCGTTTGAACTTCACCACCGGGGTTTTTAGGGTTACGTTGGCGGGGACGCACTCGGCGGAGGAGTATCCGGGGACCAGCAGGTACTCGCTGAAGGTATGGGAGGGCTCGGAGAAAAAGTAGGCCATGGCGAACACCTCATTTCTATAAATTTTACGCAGTATACACGATGGGGGACGGTTTGTCAAGCCCCGGCGGCGCGCAGGAACAGAAAGGGGAGGGAGAACAGGGGCGGACCCGCGTGTCCGCCCTTCTTCCTCAGAGAACGGCGAAGTAATCCCTGGCGGCCTGGAAAAGCTGGAGGTCATACTCGCCGGGGACGTTCCGGTACAGACCCGGGCCGATGCGCTCGGCGTGGCCCATCTTGCCGAAAACCCGTCCGTCGGGAGAGGTGNCGCCCTCCACCGCCCAGGCGGAGCCGTTGGGGTTGAAGTCCGGGTCCATGGTGGGCAGGCCCTCCAAATCCGCGTACTGGGTGGCGATCTGCCCGTTTTCCGCCAGGGCTTTCANAAGCTCCGGGGCGCAGAGAAAGCGGCCCTCCCCGTGGGAGATGGGGACGGCGTAAACCTCGCCGGGATTCACCCGGGCCAGCCAGGGGGATTTGTTGGAGACCACGCGGGTGTTTACAATTTTGGACTGGTGCCGCCCCAGGCGATTGAAGGAGAGGGTGGGGCAGGTCTCGTCCGTATCCCGGATTTCGCCATAGGGGACGAGGCCCAGTTTAATGAGGGCCTGGAAGCNGTTGCAGATGCCAAGAGCCAGGCCGTCCCGGTTTTTCAGCAGATCCATCACCGCCTCGGAGGTTTCCGGCCCCCGGAGGAAGGCCGTGATGAACTTGCCGGAGCCGTCGGGCTCGTCGCCGCCGGAGAAGCCGCCGGGAAGGAAGAGAATCTGGCTTTCCCGGAGCTTCCGGGCAAAGGCGGCGGCGGACTCAGATACGTCTTTAGCGGACTGGTTGTTAATGACGAAAATCTCCGTCTCCAGGCCCGCCCTCTGAGCGGCCCGGGCGCTGTCGTACTCGCAGGTGGTGCCGGGGAAGACGGGAATCAGGACCTTGGGCTTCGCCGCGCCAATCTTGGGAACGGGCCGGGTGAAGGCGGGGCAGTCCAGAACCGGGGCCTTACCCTCCACGGGGGTCCGGGTAGGATACACGTCCGCCAGGACGGCCTCGTTCAGCGATAACAATTCGTCAATTGAGGCGGAATCAGTCCCAATCGTAATCACCGGTTCGGTGATGGTATGGCCGATTTTCCCGCAAAAGCCGTCTGGGTGACAGTTACCGATGTCCTCGGTCAGCTCCGCAATGATGGCCCCGGAGCGGGAGGTATACCATACAGGGCTGTTTTGGCTCATCNCCTTGAACCCGATCCGGTTGCCGAAGGACATTTTCATGACCGCCTCGGCCATTCCGTTTTCCACCGCCCAGGCGGCGGCAATCTTCCCCTTCCGGTGGACGCGGAGGAACTCCGCCCAGGCCGCCCGCTGATCCTGTGCGCTGCCGTCGGGCTGGAAGAGGTACACCGGGTGGCCCGCTTCCTTGAACTCGGGGGTAATCACCTCTCCCGCCTGAATGGGGGCGATGGCGAAGGAGATCAGCGTGGGCGGTACGTCCATATCCAGGAAGGAGCCGGACATAGAGTCCTTGCCGCCGATGGCCGCCGCGCCGTAGTCCATCTGGGCCTCCATGGCCCCCAGGAGGGCGGCGAAGGGCTTGCCCCAGCGGTCCGGGTCCTGGCGGAGCTTTTCGAAATACTCCTGCAAGGTCAGATAGGCGGTTTTGTAGTCCGCGCCGGCGGCTACCAACTTGGCGATGGAAGTAGTCACAGCGTCGTAGGCCCCCCGGTAGGGATAGGCGGAAAGCCTCTCCGGGTCGCAGGCCCAGGCCATGACGCTGGCCTGTTCCGTCTCCTGGCCCGGGAGGACCGGGAGAAGGGCGGTCATGGACTGGGCGGGGGTCCGCTGGGTCCTGCCGCCGTAGGGCATAGTGACGCTGCCCGCGCCAATGGTGCTGTCAAACCGCTCCACCAGTCCCCGGCGGCTGGCGCTCTTGAGACTGGAGGCCATGCTTCGCAGGTCTGAGGCTCCGGCCGGCTGGAAGGGGGAATGGGTTTTTCTGTCCACATCCGGCACGGAAACGCCGGCGTGCTTCACCGCGCCGTTGGAGTTCAGGAACTCCCGGCTCAGGCTGACAATGGTTTCCCCTTGCCAGTGCATGACCATGCGGGGCTCCGCCGTCACCACGGCCACCTGATAAGCCTCCAGGTTTTCCGCCCTGGCGGCGGCGATGAAGGCTTCCGCGTCCTCGGGGGACACCACCACCGCCATGCGCTCCTGGCTCTCGGAGATGGCAAGCTCCGTGCCGTCCAGGCCGTCGTATTTCTTCCGCACCGCGTCCAGGTCGATGGTCAGGCCGTCCGCCAGCTCGCCGATGGCGACGGATACGCCGCCCGCGCCGAAGTCGTTGCACCGCTTGATGAGGCGGGTGACCTTCCCGTCCCGGAAGAGGCGCTGGATTTTCCGCTCCTCCGGGGCGTTGCCCTTCTGGACCTCGCTGGCCATGGTCTGGAGGGATTTTTGGTTGTGGCTCTTGGAGGAGCCGGTGGCCCCGCCGATGCCGTCCCGGCCTGTGCGGCCCCCCAGGAGGACGACCACGTCCCCGGGGGCGGGGCGCTCCCGCCGGACGTTTTCCGCCGGGGCCGCGCCGACGACCGCGCCGGCCTCCAAATGCTTGGCGACGTAGCCCGGGTGGTAGACCTCGGCGACATGCCCGGTGGCCAGGCCGATTTGGTTTCCGTAGGAGGAATAGCCCGCCGCCGCCGTCTGGCAGAGCTTCCGCTGGGGGAGCTTGCCGGGCAGGGTCTTTTCAATAGGCGTCCGGGGATCGCCGCAGCCGGTGAGGCGCATGGCCTGATGGACATAGGCCCGGCCGGACAGGGGGTCCCGGATGCAGCCGCCGATGCAGGTGGCCGCGCCGCCGAAGGGCTCGATCTCCGTGGGGTGGTTGTGAGTCTCGTTTTTGAACATCAGCAGCCAGTCCTGGGTTTTCCCGTCCACCAGGGCGGGGACGTGGATGGAACAGGCGTTGATCTCCTCGCTCTCGTCCAGCTCGGGGAGGAGGCCCCGCTTTTTCAGGGCCTTGGCCGCGATGGTGGCGATATCCATCAGGGTTTCGGGACGGTCCTTGGCCTTCTCGCCGTAGACCTCGCTTCGCAGCTTCAGGTAGTGGTAATAGGCGTGCTTGACATTCGGGTCCTCGATTTCTCCGCTGCTTAAGTGGGTGGAGAAGGTGGTGTGGCGGCAGTGGTCGGACCAGTAGGTGTCCACCACCCGGACCTCCGTGATGGTGGGGTCCCGCTTCTCCGTGTCCCGGAAATAGCCCTGGAGGAATGCCAGATCGTCTAAATCCATGGCCAGGCCCAGCTTCTCCANCAGGGCCTGAAGGGCCGCGGCGTCCATGGCGGTGAAGCCCGCCAGGGTCTCCACCCGGCGGGGGGCGGCATGGGTGCGGGCCAGGGTCTCCGGCTTTTCCAGGGACGCCTCCCGGCTCTCCACGGNATTGATGACGTAGCCCTTGATTTTTTTGAGATCCGCTGGGGNGAGAGCCCCTTCCAAGNGATACACCTTGGCATACGACACCAGGGGGCGGTCCACCCCCGCCATGAGCTGGACGCACTGGGCGGCGGAGTCCGCCCGCTGGTCGAACTGCCCCGGCAGGGCCTCCACCGCCAGGACGGTGTGGGGGCCCTCCGGCAGGGGGAAGCTCTCCTCATAAATGAGGTCCACCTGGGGTTCGGAGAAGACGATGGACTTGGCCCTTTGGAAGACCTCCTCCGAAAGGTTTTCCACGTCGTAGCGGTTCACCAACCGCAGCCCGGTGAGAGAGGAGACGCCCAGAATGGTCCGGAGCTCCGTTAAAAGCCCCTGGGCCTCCAGCCGGAGGGCGGGCTTTTTTTCCACATATACGCGTCTTACCATGTTCAGCCCTCCAGGGCCCGGAGGGCCCGCTGTCCGATGTCGTGCCGCAGGTATTTTCCCGCGAACCCGATGCGAGCCGCGGCGGCGTAGGCGTCCTTCAAGGCGGCTTCCAGGGTGTCCTCCGCGGCGGTGACGCCCAGGACCCGGCCGCCGCTGGTCACCAGCCTGCCGTCCTCCGCCAGCTTGTCTCCGGCGTGGTAGACGGTGACGTTTGCGGGAAGGTCCTCCGGGATGGAGAGCTCCTTCCCCTTTTCATAGCTGCCGGGATAGCCGCCGGAGGCCAGAATGACGCAGGCGGCGGCGCCGCCGTGCCACTCGACCGTCAGGTCCCCCAGGGTTTCGTTCTCCACGGCCTGCATGACCGTCAGCAGATCCGTTTTCAGCAGGGGGAGGACCACCTGGGTCTCCGGGTCGCCGAAGCGGCAGTTGTATTCGATGACCTTGGGCCCGTCGGGGGTCATCATCAGCCCAAAATACAAACAGCCCTTGAAGGGACAGCCCTCCGCCCGCATGGCGGCCAGGGTGGGGAGGAAAATCTTCTCCATACACTCCGCCGCCGTCTCCGGCGTATAGCAGGGGTTTGGGGCCACGGTGCCCATGCCGCCGGTGTTCAGGCCCGTGTCGCCGTCCCCGGCCCGCTTGTGGTCCATGGAGGAGACCATGGGGGCGATGGCGGTCCCGNCGGTGAAGGCCATAACGCTGACCTCCGGGCCCGTCAGGAACTCCTCAATGACAATTTCGTTGCCGGAGTCGCCGAAGGCCTTGTCCTCCATAATGGACTTCACGGCGGCCTCCGCCTCCTGGAGATTCTGGGGGATCAGCACGCCCTTGCCCAGGGCCAGGCCGTCGGCCTTGACCACGATGGGGAAGGAGGCGGTTTTCAAATAGGCCAGGGCCTTGGCGGGATCATCGAAGACCTCGTACCGGGCGGTGGGGATGCCGTATTTCTTCATCAGGTTCTTGGAGAAGACCTTGCTGGCCTCAATGCGGGCGGCCTTGGCCTCGNGGCCGAAGCAGGGGATTCCCGCCTCGTGGAGCCGGTCCACGCAGCCCAGGGCCAGGGGGTCGTCCGGGGCCACTACAGCGAAATCAATGGCATGGGACTTGGCGAAGCGCACGATTTGCTCGACGTCCTTGGCCCCGATCTCCGGGACGCACACCGCGTCGGCGGAGATGCCGCCGTTGCCGGGGAGGGCGTAGATGGTTTCTGCCTGGGGATTTTCCTTTAATTTCTTTATGATCGCGTGTTCGCGGCCTCCGCCGCCGACGACGAGTAAGTTCATGGAAAGCCTCCTCAATGGTGGAATAAGCGCATTCCGGTGAAGCACATGGTCATGCCGTATTTGTCGGCGGTCTGGATGACNTGGTCNTCCCGGATGCTGCCGCCGGGCTGGACAATGTACTCCACGCCGCTCTTCCGGGCCCGCTCCACGTTGTCCCCGAAGGGGAAGAACGCGTCGGAGCCGCAGGTGACGCCGCTCTGCCTGGCGATCCAGGCCTTTTTCTCCTCCGCCGTCAGGGGCTGGGGGCGCTCTTGGAAGACCCGCTGCCATTCACCGTCCGCCAGCAGGTCCTCCCACTCGTCGGAGAGGTATACGTCGATGGCGTTGTCCCGGTCCGGGCGGCGGATGTTTTCCAAAAAGGGCAGGGCCAGGACCTGGGGGTGCTGGCGGAGCCACCAGTTGTCCGCCTTGGCGCCCGCCAGGCGGGTGCAGTGGATGCGGCTCTGCTGGCCCGCGCCCACGCCGATGGCCTGTCCGTCCTTCACGTAGCAGACGGAGTTGGACTGGGTGTATTTCAGGGTGATGAGGGCCACCATCATATCCGTCTTCACCGCGTCGGGGAGGACGTGGCTTTTCGTGACAATGCCGCTCAGCAGGGAGGCGTCGATTTTATATTCGTTCCGGCCCTGCTGGAAGGTGACGCCGAAAACGTCCTTGTACTCCTGGGGGGCGGGGGTGTAATCCGGGTCGATTTGGACCACGTTGTAGCCGCCCTTTTTCTTGCATTTCAGAATCTCCAGGGCCTCGGCGGTGTAGCCGGGGGCGATGATGCCGTCGGAGACCTCGGCCTTGAGGTACTGGGCCGTGGCGGCGTCGCACACGTCGGAAAGGGCCGCCCAGTCGCCGTAGGAGCACAGCCGGTCCGCNNCCCGGGCCCGGATGTAGGCGCAGGCGATNGGGCTTAGGTCCGCGCCGGGGTCCACGAAGNAAAGCTCCNGGTCCGTCTCGCTGAGGGGCAGGCCCACGGCGGCCCCGGCGGGGGAGACGTGCTTGAAGCTGGCGGCGGAGGGAAGGCCGGCGGCCTGCTTCAGCTCCCGGGCCAGCTGCCAGGAGTTCAGGGCGTCCAGGAAATTGATATAGCCGGGCTTGCCGTTCAGGACGGTGAGGGGCAGGTCCCCGCCGTCCTTCATGAAGATGNGGGAGGGCTTCTGGTTGGGGTTGCNGCCGTATTTCAGTTCCAGCTCGTTCATGGTCCGCGCTCCTTTGTATGTGTATTGATGGTGGTCAGTCCTCTGTCAGCTCAAAGGGCTCCGGGCGGAATTTCCCGTTCTCCCGGACGAAGGCGCTCCGGCAGGGGGCGGTCAGCAGGGGGATGATCTCCGGGTCCAGGTTGCAGGCGGTGTTCAGGTCGTAGATTCCCGTGTGGCTGATGTCGGCGATATACGCCTCGCTCTCGTCGCCGGAGAAGAAGCGCCAGCCGCTGTCGGGGAAGCTGGTTTCCGGTTCCTCCCGGTAGCACCAGCCCACCGGACAGCCGTCTACGGCGATGCGGTCCGTGACAAAGCAGCCGTTGGGCCCCTCCCAGTTAGGAAGATACAGCTTCATCTCCGAGGGCCAGAGGCGGTACTCCTTTTCCCGCCTGGGCGTGTACCAGAAGCCGCTGTCCCAGGCGGCGTCGTTGGCCAGCAGCGTCCGCACCAGATCCATCCACAGCCGCTGGGCTTTCTGGAGGTCCGGCAGGGAAGTCCCCTGGCGGAAGTCCCAATACAGCGCGCCGCAGACCAGGCTGGCGGCGTACTCCTCCCAGCTGTGGAAGGCCTGGGCCTGGACGATCTGCTCTTCGGCCAGCTCGTCGAACTCCTCCCGGGTCAAAAGGCCGCAGGCCAGCGCCGCCCGGAGGTGGCCCGTCCGCTCGCTGATGTCCCAGGCCAGATAGCCCAGATGGCCCATCAGGGGATAGAACTGGGCGGAGAAGTCCCGCATCCGGATGAAGAATCCGGCGGAGTCGGGCTTTAAGGAGGCCAGGTCAAAGAGGGGACGGCCCTCCCAGACGGCCTCAAAGTCCAGGTAGTGGTCCTGGCAGTGGAACTGCCGGTCGCAGAAAGCCAGGAGGCTCTGCTTGTCCGTGATGCCGAAGACGGATTTCAGGTGATTCCAGCAGAGGGCGGCGCCGGCGTCCGTGGCGCAGAGGGGCAGGGTGGTGAAGCAGTCCGCCCCGTTACCCTCCGGGAGGCCCGGAGTCTTCCGAAGGGAGGGAACGCCCGCAAGCAGGGCGATAAAAGCGTCCCGCTCACAGGGCCTGCGCTCCCGCCGGGAGCGGGACAGCAGGGGCTGAATGTCCCGGGCCAGGGGGCCGTCCTGGGGGTGGAAATCGTGAAGCTGAGAGCGTTCCATTGTAAAACCTTCCTTTCCGTCAGCGGGCCAGGCCCTGGGCGACAAGCTCCGCCGCCTGGGGCNGCAGCACCCACTCCGCTTGCTCCATCACCCGGCGCTGGAGGACTTCCGGCGTGTCGCCGGGGAGCACCTCCACCGCCTTTTGCAGGAGGATGCGTCCTCCGTCGGGAATTTCATTGACCAGGTGCACCGTGGCTCCGGTGACCTTCACGCCCTTATGAAGGGCCGCCTCGTGGACCCGCAGGCCGTACATCCCCTTGCCNCAGAAGGAGGGGATCAGGGCGGGGTGGACATTCAAAATGCGCTCCGGCCAGCGCCCCACAAACTCCGGCGAGAGGATGGAGAGGAAGCCCGCCAGGACGATCATGTCCGCCCGGTACGCGGTGAGCTTTTCCGTGAGCCCCGCCTCAAATTCCTCCTGTGTGCATCCCTTCCGGGGGACGGCGAAGCNGGGCACGCCGTGGTTTTTCGCCCGCTCCAGGGCATAGGCCCCGGCGGCGCTGGAGAGAACCAGCACGATTTCCCCATGGGGAATTCTGCCCGCCTCCTGGGCGTTTAAAAGGGCCTCCAGATTCGTTCCGCCGCCGGAGACCAGGACGGCGATTCTCGCCTTGCTCATGCGTTGTCAAACGCTACGCCGCCGGAGTCCTTCGACACGCAGCCAACGCAGACGGCGTCCGGCTCTCCCGCCGCCGCCAAAAGCTCCAAAGCCTTCTCCGCCTGTTCCGGGGGTACCGCCAGCACCATGCCAAGGCCCATGTTGAANGTGTTGTACATGTCGTGGTCCGTGATCTCTCCCCGCTTTTGGATCAGGTCGAAAATGGGCTGCCTGGGAATGGCGCTTGGCACAATCCGCGCGCCCAGCCCCTTGGGCAGCATCCGGGGCACGTTTTCAAAGAAGCCGCCGCCGGTGATGTGGCTGGCTCCGCGGAGGCCGATTCCCCCGTCCAGCAGGGCCTGGACGGCCTTGACATAGATTTTTGTGGGGGCCAGCAGGACCTCGCCCAAGGATTTGCCATCCAGCTCGCCCATGGGGGCTTTCAGGTCGGCGCGCTCGATGTCGAAAACCTTCCGCANCAGGGAAAAGCCGTTGGNGTGAATGCCGGAGGAGGTCAGGCCGATGAGGGCGTCCCCTTCCCGGACCCGGCTTCCGTCGATGATTTTGGGCTTNTCTACCATGCCCACGGCAAAGCCCGCGACGTCATAGTCGTTGGGGTCCATGACACCGGGGTGNTCGGCGGTCTCGCCGCCAATCAGGGCGCAGCCGGATTGGACGCAGCNNTCCGCCACGCCGGAGACGATGGAGGCGACTTTCTCCGCCTCGTTTTTGCCGATGGCGATGTAGTCCAGGAAGAAGAGGGGCCGGGCCCCGCAGCAGATGATGTCGTTGACGCACATGGCCACGCAGTCGATGCCGATGGTGTCGTGCTTGTCCAGCAGCTGGGCCAGGCGCAGCTTGGAGCCCACGCCGTCGGTGCCGGAGACCAGGACGGGCTCCGTCATGCCGGAGAAATCCGGGGCGAAGAGGCCGCCGAAGCCGCCGATGCCGGAGACAACCCCCGGGATTTTGGTGCGCTCCACAAAGGGCTTCATCAGCCGCACGCCNTCGNACCCGGCGGTGATGTCCACCCCGGCGGCGGCGTATGCGGCGGAATGGGAGTTTTCCATGGTTGAACCTCCATGTTTTGATTTGGGGCCAGGNACTGCCTCGCGGTCATTCCTTCCCCGTCCAGCAGTACGTACAGATTTTGTCCCTGTCGATGCCGATGGCCTCTAAAAGACCGTCCAGGGATTGATAGCCCAGGGAGTCGAAGCCCATCTCCTTGCAGATGGTTTGGAGCATACACCGCCCCCGCTCCGTGGAGGCGTCGGCGTACTCCGCCAGGTGCTCCTGTCCCGCGTCCCCCTCCAGGGCCTGGACGGTCTTCCGGCTGAGAAGCTCCATGTCGGAATTGCTCCGGGAGAAGTTCAGATACTTGCAGCCGTACATGATGGGGGGACAGGCGGAGCGCATGTGAACCTCCTCCGCGCCGGATTCATAGAGGAATTCCACCGTCTCCCGGAGCTGGGTGCCCCGGACGATGGAGTCGTCCACGAAGAGGAGCTTCTTGCCCTTGATGAGCTCCGGGACGGGGATCTGCTNCATCTTGNNCACCTGGTTCCGCACGTCCTGGCTCTCGGGCATGAAGGACCGGGGCCAGGTGGGGGTGTATTTCACGAAGGGCCGGGCGAAGGGCTTGCCGCTGCGGTTGGCGAAGCCGATGGCGTGGGGGACGCCGGAGTCCGGGACCCCCGCCNCGTAGTCCACCTTCGGGAGCTGGCCCCGCTGGACCTCGTCCCGGGCCATGATCTCGCCGTTGCGGTAGCGCATGACCTCCACGTTCATCCCCTCGTAGCAGGAATTGGGATAGCCGTAGTAGGTCCAGAGAAAGGCGCAGATGCGCATGTCCTTCCCCGCGGGGGAGAGGGTCTCCCAGCCTTCGGGGGTAATTTTCACAATCTCCTGGGGGCCCAGCTCGTAGGCGTCCTGATAGCCCAGCTTGTGGTAGGCGAAGGACTCGAAGGAGACGCAGCAGCCCTCCCCGCTCTGGCCGATGAGCACCGGCAGGCGGCCCAGGCGGTCCCGGGCGGCGTAGATGCCCTCGGTTGTGAGGATGAGGATGGTCATGGAGCCCTCGATCTGCTCCTGGGCGTAACGGATGCCGGTGACCAGGTCGTCCTTCTGGTTGATGAGGGAGGCCACCAGCTCCGTGGCGTTGACCTTGCCGGAGCTCATGGCCATGAACTGGTGGCCGTGGTCGGAGAAGTAGCGGTCCACCAGGGCCTCGGCGTTCTGGATGATGCCCACGGTGGAGATGGCGTACAGCCCCAGGTGGGAGCGCATCAGCAGGGGCTGGGGGTCCGTGTCGCTGATGCAGCCGATGCCGGAGCAGCCCCGGAACCCGGCCAGATCCTTTTCGAACTTCGTGCGGAAGGGGGTGTTCTCAATGTTGTGGATTTGCCGGTGAAAGCCGGTTCGGTCCCCGTCATAGACGGCCATGCCGCCCCGGCGGGTGCCCAGGTGGGAGTGGTAGTCCGTGCCGAAGAACACGTCCAGCACCACGTCCCGTTTTGAAATCGCGCCAAAAAATCCGCCCATTCGCAGCCTCCTTATTTTTTACGCTTGCGCAGGAATATCCAAAGTACAGCCCCCAGCGCCGCCGCGGCCAGGAGCGCTAAGGCGGCGATCCCGGCGGGGGTGGTGGAGACAAAAATCGCGGTGGGGCCGTCCGGCCCCCCGATGATACCCACTTACAGCGCCTCCGCCATCCGGCGCATGACCTCGGCGTAGGCGTCCTCCACGCCGCCAAGATCCCGGCGGAAGCGGTCCTTGTCCAGCTTTTCATGGGTCTTGGAGTCCCAGAGGCGGCAGGTGTCGGGGCTGATCTCGTCCGCCAGGACGATGGTTCCGTCGTCCAAACGGCCGAATTCCAGCTTGAAGTCCACCAGGGTTACGCCGCAGGAGGCCCAGAAGTCCTTGAGGAAGTCGTTGACCTGGAAGGCGTAGCGCTTGATGGTTTCGATTTCCTCTTTCGTGGCCAGCTTCAGGGCCAGGGCGTGGTACTCGTTCAGAAGCGGGTCCCCCAAATCGTCGTTTTTATAGGAGAACTCGATGGTGGGCGCGTCGAAGACGATGCCCTCCTCCACGCCGTAGCGCTTGGCGAAGGACCCGGCGGAGATGTTGCGGATGATGACCTCCAGGGGGACGATGGAGACCTTTTTCACCACGGTTTCCCGCTGGCTGAGCTCCTCCACGAAGTGGGTGGGGACCCCGGCCTTTTCAAGCCTTGCCATGAAGCGGTTGGTCATTTGGTTGTTGATAACGCCTTTGCCCGCGATGGTGCCTTTTTTCAGGCCGTTGAAGGCGGTGGCGTCGTCCTTGTAGTCCACGATGTACAGGTTCGGGTCGTCGGTTTTGAAGACCTTCTTGGCCTTTCCCTCGTAGAGCTGCTCCAGCTTTTGCATATTGAATTCCTCCGTCAAGTAAGATAGAAATTGATTGAGAACGGGTCAGATTTCCGTCTGTAAGGCGGCGTCCTTTTCCTCGATTTGAGCGGCCATGTCCCGGCGGGCGGCGTCCAGCCAGGCGGCGAGGTTTTTGTCCTCCACCGCCAGAATCTGGGCGGCCAGGACGGCGGCGTTCTTGGCCCCGTTCAGGGCAACCGTGGCCACGGGGACGCCGCTGGGCATCTGCACGGTGGCTAATAAAGCGTCCAGCCCGTCCAGGGCGCCCCCCTTCATGGGGATGCCGATGACGGGCAGGGTGGTGTTGGCGGCCACGGCCCCCGCAAGATGGGCNGCCATGCCGGCGGCGCAGATGATGACGCCGAAGCCGTTCNTCCGGGCGTAGGAGGCGAACTCCGCCACCTGGGCGGGACTGCGGTGGGCGCTCATAATATGGGCCTCGTAGGGGATGCCGAAGGCNNCCAGCTGGGCGCAAGCGNACCGGACTACCGGCCAGTCGGAATCGGAACCCATGAGCATGGCTACTTTTTTCATGGTGAAGTCTCCCTTCAAATTGCAAATTACAGTTTCTTTCGCAAAACCGTGTGGCGGAAAATGCCGTCGGCGAAGTATTCGGCGGAGCAGAACACCGGCTTGCCGTCGATGTCGAAGTCCACCTCTTCCATATACAGCAGGGGCGCGCCCNGGGGAACCTGGNGAACCTGCGCCAGCTTCTCGNCCGCTGGAACGGCCCGGAGGTCCGTCAAATCCAGGTAGGGGAAAATGCCGCAGGNGCGCTGGAGGAAGTGGAAGATGGGGGGCTTCAGGTCCTCTTCCGTGTAGTCCTCCCGGATGAGGGCCTTTTCAATGACGTCCTCGCAGTAAATGGCGGGGCGGCCGTCGGCGGTGCAGAGGCGGGAGACCCGGAGCATGGGGGTCCCCTCCGGAAGCTGGAGCTGGGCGGCGGTTTTTTCGTCCGCCGGCTCCTCCCAGGAGCGGATGGAGGCCACCGCCGGGNTAAAGCCGTTNTGCCGGATCATGTCCAGGAACTCCACCTCGATGTCCATCCGGGTGTGTACGTCCAGCACATGGCGGTTGATGACGGTGCCCACGCCGTGGCGGCGGGTGATGAAGCCCTCCCGCTCCAGGGAGGCCAGAATGTCCCGCAGCTGGGTGCGGCTGATGCCCAGCTTCACGCAGAGAACGCTCTCCCGGGGCAGACGCTCCTGCTGGGCGTACTCGCCGGTACGCATGGCGGCCAGAAGCTGGGCGCGGATGGCCTTGGTATGGGATGTGTGAGTGNTCATTCCATGCACCTCGATATCATGAAGATTCCGGGAAGGAGTCCGGACCTCCGGCGGAATAGGTCATACCTATTGTATCTGTTTCCGGACCGGACCGCAATTGACAAAATTGACAGTTCCCAGAAAAATTCCGCCCCCGGCTTGGGATGGTTTCGCAAANAGGNTNGGGAAAGAGAGAGGGCTCCCGGCNTTTCGCCGGGAGCCTCCTGAAAAAGTTACTCCAGAATATAGACGGTGCAGGAGNGGCGGCCGAATTGGATGCACTCCTCATAGGTGTCGTAGTAGAGGTCTATCTTGCTGCCCTTGACGCCGGTATCCTCGGCCACGGCCAGGCCGTAAACCACGTTTCCGCCGGCGACGATATACATCCGGGTGCCCAGGGGGATGACGCTCTTGTCCACGGCCACGGAGCCCACATGGACGGCGGTGCCGCTGGCGGTGCGGGTGCCCACGCCGCCGTGCCCTGTGGTGTAGNCCGTGGCGGTCATGGAGCGGACGCCGGAGTAATTCAGCACCGTGCCGTCCTTTAAGGTCAAGGTGCCGCTGCCGTCGGCGTTTTCGGAGACGTTGGCAANGCCTCCGCCGGTTTCGCCGTGCTCCGCCAGGATGCCGTCCGGGTCCTGTTTGGTCTCGGAGGGCTTGGGCTTGGGCTTGGCGGTGCCGTACTCCACGATTTTGTCCACGGCGGTGGTGTCCAGCTCCTCCACAAACTGGCGGGAGAGCTGGGCTCCGTTGGACCAGACCACCTCGTAGACAGAGGAGCGCACGCCGTCGGCCCCCTCCTGGACCACTTTCTCCTCGCCCTCCAGCATGTCGGGGTTGGCGACCCGCTGGGTGGAGAAGGGGGCGGTTTCGGTAACGTAATCGTAATAGGTCAGCTCGGAGGCGACGTTTACCTCCACGCTGTTCTCCGACAGCTTCACGCCGATCATCTCCAGGGGGCTGGGGTAGATGTGGAGACGGCCCAGCAGGGAGGAGACGCTCTCCTTGTGGGACTGGACGGTGACGGCGGAGCCCTCATGCCGGACGGTGACGGTGGTGTCCTCCTGCAAGGTGATGTCGTAGCCCCGGCTGCCGTTGGAGACGTAGACCATTTGGGAAGAGAGGTCCGGGGCCTCCTTCTGCTGGGGGTCCAGGATGATGGCGGCCTCGTCCTCCGTCCCGGTGATGAGAAACAGGGAGTCGGCCCAGCCGGTGGCGGAAAGGCCGGTGACGGTGGCGACGAGCAGGCAGAACAGCAGCATGCCGCCGCGCCTGCACAGGCTGTATAATAGGCTTGGTCGTTGGTCGGTGTTCACTTGGATACCCTCCTATAAGGTAATTTCACGGCAGACTTTTGAAAAAGCCTTGGCCCCGGACCGCGCCCGGAAGGGGGCGGAGGAGCGCCGTGTCGGTCTCCGCGGGGGAGTATTGGGCGGCCGCCCCGTGCGAAAAGGCGGCTTGTAACTTTTGTTACCAGTGGAAAACTGCGCTTAGTATACACCTCATCCCCACTTTTGTCAAGCCTTTTGGGCTCTGGGAGCATGATTATCCCCACTTTAGACCCGATTGGACAAGAATTGACGGGAAAAGATTCAGGAAAGGAACGGGAAAAGGTTACAAAACGGTAACGGAATAAGGGGCGGAATGGGATCGGCGGGGATGCGGCAAAGAAAAATGCCGCCGGATACCGGCGGCGGATTCGCTTGTGCTTTACATGCGGTCCTCTAAAAGTGCGCAGACGGAGACGTTTAAAACGTTGGCCATACGAAAGAGCATGGGCAGAGAAATTCCCGCGATTTTTTTGCCGTTGTTGGCTTCGATGCGGCTGAGGAATCCTGGACTGCAACCCACCTGATTGGAAAATTGTTCCTGGGTAAGCCCCGCTTTCTTGCGGTAAAATGCAATTCTCAGCCCCAGCATTCGGTACTCTTCCCGATATTCTTCCATTTTGCACACGCTCCCTTTGCAATTATAGTAGCATGTGCTGAAATGTAGGTGTTACTACTAAATACACTTGAATTACTATCTGATAAGTAGTATAGTAGATTACACAAATTGGAAAGGAGGGCAAAAGTGAAAAAGGTCGGCATTGAGATGGAGGACTACCTGTATGAGTTTTAGAAGCTGTACCAATAGGCTAAAACCGCTTGAGTAAAGTGCTGAAAGCAGCAATGGTGCAAACAGCTTGTGCAG